>DAOUBO010000154.1:0-7049 GCA_034432695.1 Anaerolineae bacterium
CCGGCGACCGTCGCCGAACACAAGATCAAGAAGACGGCCGACCTGACCCTCCGCCTGGAGCGGACGCCGGACATTCTGGCGGCGGGGGCCCGGCGGGCGGGGGGGGGGGGCCGCGGGGGCCGCCTCCACGCTCTCCGGGCGCGCCCGGAAGGATGCCGCCCCAGAAAGGGCGCCGGCCAGCAGGCCCAGGCCATCCCCCAGGCGGATCAGAGGCATCGGCCGGGCATCGCCGGCCCTCACCCCGCCCAGTTCGCCCGCCCGGACGTCGGCCATCGGGCCGGAGAAGGCAGCCCGGGCGCCCAGAGGGTCAGAAACCCCCGTGGGCAGAGTCCGGGGTCCCGGAACCTGGGTGGAAGCAGCAGAAGAGATAGGTGGCACAGGGAGAGCGATGGCCAGGATCAGCATAAGGGTGAGCATGAGATCTTTTCCACATCGTCCACCTCCTGGAGTGGCAAAATGGGCTTCTGAAACTGGACTTTGGACAAACTGAAAAGGCCAGGGAGAGCGCCTGACCCATGCTACATATGTGGGCTTTATCCATTTGCCGATGCCCATATATATGGGTGGCCTGTAGGCCGAAATGAAGTTCGGCTTATATCCCCGCAGTCCAGTTCTGAAAGTGCCTGGCACGTTTTATGGACCGACCAGGATGTGCGCGACCCGGTCCAGGACGGCTCCGGCGACGGCGGCCTTGCTCATCAGCGGCAGCGCCTCCACCCCGCCCTCCCGGTCCAGGAGCACCACCCGGTTGGTCTCGGCGGCGAAGCCCGCGTCGGGGGCGGTGATGTCGTTGGCGACGATGAGGTCCAGCCCCTTCGCCTCCAGTTTGGCGCGGGCGTTCTCCAGCAGGTCCTGGCTCTCGGCGGCAAACCCCACCACGACGCGCGGGAAGCCCGTCCCGGCCCGCCGTCGGGCCACCGCCGCCAGAATGTCCGGCGTCCGCTCCAGGCGGAGGGTCAGGTCGGCCGTCTTCTTGATCTTGTGTTCGGCGACGGTCGCCGGGCGGTAATCGCCGACGGCGGCGGCCATCAGCAGGGCGTCGGCGTCCGCTGTGGCCTCCAGCACCGCGTCCAGCATCTGCTGGACGGTGACGACGTCCACCCGCCGGGCGCCGACGGGGGTGGCGAGGGAGACGGGGCCGGCAATCAGGGTGACCTCGGCCCCCCGGTCCAGCGCGGCCTGGGCCAGCGCGAAGCCCTGCCTGCCGGAGGAGGGGTTGGAGATGAAGCGGACGGGGTCCAGGAACTCCCGCGTCGGCCCGGCGGTGACGACGACCCTGCGCCCGGCCAGCGGCCCGCCCCGGCCCAGGACCCACCGGATGTGGCCCAGGATCTCCTCCGGCTCCATCATCCGTCCCTCGCCCTCCAGGCCGGAGGCCATCCGGCCCCGGACGGGGCCGGCGAAGTGGACGCCGCGCGCCCGCAGCGCGGCGACGTTGGCCTGAGTAGCCGGGTGGCTCCACATCCCGGCGTCCATCGCCGGGGCGACCAGGACCGGGCAGGTCGCGGCCAGCGCGAGGGTGGTGAGGAGGTTGTCGGCCAGGCCGGCGGCCAGTTTGGCGAGGGTGTTGGCCGTCGCCGGGGCGATGACCAGCAGGTCGGCGGCGTGGGCCAGCCCGACGTGGGCGATGTGGGTGGGGAGGCCCGCCCCGCCCGTGCGCCACATATCGGTGTAGACCGGGCGGCCGGTGAGGGCCTCAAAGGTCAGCGGGGCGACGAAGCGGGTCGCCGCCTCCGTCATCACCACGTCCACCTCCGCGCCCATCTGGGTGAGGTGGCTGGCCAGGGTGCAGACTTTGTAGACGGCGATGCCGCCGGTGACGCCCAGCAGGATGCGCTTGCCTTCCAGCAACGGGACCCTCTCCATACTCAACTCCTCGGTTCTCCTTCGGGGTCGCCCCGCCGGACCCGCCGGATGCGGGCCCCAAGCGACCGCAGTTTCTCCTCTACCCGCTCGTATCCCCGGTCTATCTGCTCCACGTTCCGGATGACGCTTTCCCCTCGTGCGCAGAGGGCCGCGCCGACCAGCGCCATTCCTGCCCGGATGTCCGGGCTGACCAGGATGTCTCCCTGCAACGGCGAGGGTCCCTGAACCAGGCAGCGATGGGGGTCGCAGAGGACGATGCGGGCGCCCATCGCGATGAGCCGGTCCACAAAATAGAGGCGGCTCTCAAACATCTTCTCGTGGAAGAGGACGGTTCCGTTCACCTGGGTCGCCAGGACGATGGCGATGCTCATCAGGTCGGCAGGGAACGCGGGCCATGGCGCGTCCGCGATGGTCGGGATGGCGCCGCCGATGTCGGGCTGAACCTGGAGCCGCTGCTGGGCCGGAACGACCACGTCCTCTCCGTCCACCAGAATGTCCACGCCCAGCCGGGAGAAGACGTGGCGGATCATCCGCAGGTGTTCCGGAGCGGCGTTCCGGATGCGGATCTCCCCGCGGGTCATCGCGGCCAGGGCGATGTAACTCCCCACTTCTATGTGGTCCGGGCCGATGGTGAACTCGCCGCCGCGCAGTCGGTCCACCCCATGGATGGTCAGGACGTTGGAGCCGATGCCCTCAATGCGGGCGCCCAGGGTGTTGAGCATATGGCAGAGGTCCTGGACGTGAGGTTCAGAGGCGGCGTTGCGGAGGATCGTCGTCCCTTTGGCCAGGACGGCGGCCATAATGGCGTTCTCCGTGCCCGTGACGGACGCCTCGTCCAGCAGGATGTCGGCGCCGCGCAGTTGGCGGGCGCTGAGTCGGAACTGTCCGTCCACCTCCACCTCGGCGCCCAGTTCCTGGAAGGCCAGAAAGTGGGTGTCTACCCGCCGCCGCCCGATGATGTCGCCTCCAGGGGGCGGCATCTCCACCCATCCCATCCGGGCCAGCAGCGGGCCTGCCAGCAGGATGGACCCCCGGATTTTGCGGAACGTCTCCCGCGCGAAGGGAGTCATCTGGACTTCTCTGGCCTGTAACCGCCAGGTATGCGCTTCCAGGCGCTCCACGTGGACGCCGATGTTCGCCAGCAGTTCTATCATCGTGTGAACGTCCCGAATATCCGGGACGTTGCGGAGCACGATGGGCTCGTCGGTCAGCAGGCAGGCGGCCAGCGCGGGAAGCGCCGCGTTCTTGTTGCCGCTGGGCGTTAACGTCCCCTGTAGAGGGTATCCACCTTCTATCACCAGTTCGTCCACTCTGTTCCTCCGCAAAAAGGGTGTCCCCTCATCCGGCCCGATGACAGGCAACCAGGTGCCCGTCCCCGATATCCACCAGTAGAGGCTCTTCCGTTGTGCAGAGCGGGAGGGCCTGAGGGCAGCGCGGGTGGAACGGGCATCCCGGTGGAGGGTTCAGCGGGCTGGGGACGCTCCCCTGCAGGATGACCCGCGCCCGCCGGGCCTGAGGGTCCGGGATCGGGGTGCTGGCGACCAGCGCCTGGGTGTAGGGATGGCGGGCGTCATAGAATATGCGCTCCGTTGTGCTGACTTCCACCACCCGGCCCAGGTACATCACCGCAATCCGATCGCTGACATGCTGGACCACGCTCAGGTCATGGGAAATGAACAGGTACGTCAATCCTAATTCTGCCTGGAGTTCCTTCAGCAGGTTGAGAATCTGCGCCTGTACGGAGACGTCCAGCGCCGAGGTCGGCTCGTCCAGAACGACGAAGAGGGGGTTCAGCGCCAGCGCCCGCGCGATGGCGATGCGCTGGAGTTGCCCGCCGGAGAATTCGTGGGGGTACCGGTAGAGATGGTCTCCCGAGAGCCCCACCCGTTCCAGCAACGCCGTGACCCGCTCCGCCAGCGCGTGCCCCCGCAGGTCTGTATGGGTGACCAGCGGCTCTCCCACCAGATTTAGAACGGTCATCCGGGGGTTCAGGGAGAGATAGGGGTTCTGGAAGACCATCTGGAAGTACCGGCGGCGCTGACGGAGCGTTTCCCGATCCAGTTGCAGGAGGTCCTCACCCTGGAAGAGGACCTCGCCGAAGGTTGGCTCTATCAGTCGGAGGAGACAGCGGCCCAGCGTGGTCTTCCCGCAGCCCGACTCCCCCACCACACCGAAGGTCTCCCCCGGGTAGACGGTCAGGTCCACCCAGTGGAGGGCGCGGACGACCTGCCTGCGGCCGAAGAGTCCGCCCCGCAGGACGTAATGCTTGGTCAACTGGCGGGCCTGGACCAGCGGCTCGGTCATCTTCCGGCCCCCTCGTCATAGAGGTGACAGGCGACCTGATGGTCGTCGGCGACCTTCAGAAGCGCCGGCCGCTCCTGGCGACAGCGGTCCCAGGCGAAGGGACACCGGGGATGGAAGAGACAGCCCGGCGGCGGCTGCAGGCCATCGGGTACGGTGCCGGGGATGGCCTGGAGGGGTTGCCCCCGGCTGGACGGACGGGGGATGGCCGCCAGCAACCCCTGCGTATACGGGTGTTTCATTGCCCGGAAGACCGTCTCTGTCGGCCCCATCTCCACGACGGTCCCGGCGTAGAGAACGGCGACCCGGTCGCAGGTCTCGGCGACAACGCCCAGGTTGTGGGTGATGAGCAGGATGGCGAGCCCACGGGTCCGCTTCAGGTCCACCAGCCTCAAAATTCTCCCGGACCGCCATGAAGCCCGATTGTCCCCCCAGCATCTGGGGGTAACCGCCGGTTTCCGGCGGCGGCTCCCAGAACGGGTCCCCGGCTTTGTCCACCCGCATGGTCAGGTCGGTGCCGGAGGGGGCTGTAACCCGGATGATCTCGGCCGCCTGGGAGAGGCGATAGAGCCGGTCGGCCATCTCCCGCAGGGGCCGATAGGGGACCCGCCCGACCGTCCGAACCATCATATCGGCGTCCATCCCGGTCAGGCAGACGTAGATGCATCCGGCGGCGACGGCGGCATAGTAGGCCGGACTGTAGAGATGATAGGCGACGGCGAAGTCTATCCAGACATCCGCCCGGGGAAGCCCGGCTGCGACCGGGGCCGGCGGGTCCATACAGGGCTGCGGATTCGCCGGATAGCGGAATACGGAAGGGATGCCGCCGACCGCGTAGACAGCCCGGGCGGTTGCTTCCACGGCCCGAAGGTCAGAGAGGGTGTCGGCGGTGATGGCAACCTGCTGGCCCGGCCGGATCGGGCGCATTTCGGTGACCAGTCGGTGGGCGGCGGCGGCCAGTTCAAAACTGTAGAACTCCGGACGGGGCTCGGTGCCGTACGTCAGGGCCATCCGAATTACCTCATACCATCAGTTTCTCAATGGGCACGTAGTCTATCTCAAAGCCGAAATAGCGCGGGCCGGCGGCGGCCAGGCCCCGCTCGCTGCGGAAGGCCTCCAACCCCTTCACCCCCACCACCGCCACGTGCATCCCGGCGTCCAGATCGGTGTTGGTGATGCCTTCACCCGTCTCCCGGTCCACCACCACGATGAGGTCCGGGCTGCAGACAAAGGGTCGGCCGTCCAGCCAGGAGACATGGTTCTCGTTTTTGAACCAGATGTCCATTCTGTGTCCGGCGTAGTCGCCGGTGCCCTGGATGTGGGAGGTGCCGAACATGTAGCCTTCCCGGTCCTCCCAGTCCTTGCCGGTGACCACGCCCTCAAAGAGGAGCCAGCCGCCGGTGAAGCGAACGGCCGCCTGGATGGGGTCCTCGCCTGCCTCCCGCGCCCGCCGGATGGCCCGCCCCAGTTCCAGAGAGCGGGTCAGGGTCCCCGGGACAACGATTTCCTTCATCTCCCGGCCGGGGAGCAGGGTGGCAGCGATGGTGCAGGTGCCGAACGCGGCGACGGCCAGCATCTTGCCGATGCGCTCCAGCATATAGGGGTTGCAGGTCTCTTTAACGATGGCGATGTTCCCCCACCTGTCCACGCTGGCAAAGGGCCAACTGTTCTTGCCGTAGAGGTAGGGCGTCCCCTGCATCTCCTCAGGGATGGCCCGGCCGGCGTAGTCTCCGTCCACGACGGGGATGCCCAGACGGGCGCCGGCAACCAGCGGCGCGGGGGTATTCCCGGCCCCCAGTTCGGAGGGGACAATGGCCCCGATTTGAACCCCGGCGTAGGCGGCCAGTTCCCGGATGGCCAGTTCCATCGTCTGGTCACCGTAGCGGTCGGTCAGGCCGAGGCGGCGGATGAGTTCCTTCGTCTCCTCGGAGATGGGGGCAATGGAGCCCATCCCGTAGGCCGTGCAGGTCCAGGCGTCGTCGGCGATCTCCGAGGGGTCCACCCACTCCAGTTTCAGCCCCTCTTCCAGGGCTTGCCGGAGGATCCGGCGGCCCCAATCCGGGCCGCCACCGCCGCCGGTGCCCATCCACAGACAGCCGCGCAGGAAATCTTCGCAGTCCTGATGGGTGTACAGACCTCCCCTGGGCATGGTAACCTCCGGGAGATATCGTTGGCCCGATAAACACATATCGGAGAGAGGGCTTCCCCGCGTTATTCTGCGTCCTGCTCATCCTGTTCGTGGGCGACGCCGGCCTGCGCGTGGGCGGCGAGATAATCCTGAAGCAGAACTGCCGCGGCCACGGCGTCCACGTCCCGCTTCCCCCGCCGGGCCGAGGGTTTCCGGACCTCCCGCAGGATTTCCTCGGCCGCGGCGGTGGTGTACCGCTCATCCCACAGTTCCACCGGCACGGGAAGGGCCTCGGCCAGGGCGCGGGCGTACTCCTCCACCCGCTGCGCTTGCCGGCCCACGCGGCCCCTCGGTGTCAGCGGCCGCCCGACGATCACCCGCTCCGCGCCGTATTCGGCCACCAGTGCCGCGATGGCCGCGAAGTCCTCTCTTCGGGACCGCCGTTCCAGCACCCGCAGGGGGCGGGCGATCAGCCCGGTCGGGTCGCTGACGGCGACCCCGATCCGGCGGTCTCCGATGTCCAGAGCCAGAATGCGCATCTCCGATTACAGTTTCCCCTGATTCGCCAACCCGATGAAATCTTCCAGGGTGAGCACTTTGACCTGATCGGCATTCCAGATATACTCTCGCCAGGCACCGCTGGTGAAATATTCCCGCTTGCTCCAGCCCCCTCCTCCCAATACCACGTAAGCCCGGCTGAATTCCCCGCTTGTGCGAACGGCCTCCGCCAGACACATAATCTCGTAGGGGACCT
>DAOUBO010000155.1:0-8194 GCA_034432695.1 Anaerolineae bacterium
TGGCGGGGTCAATGGGCCCTGGCAGGTTCCGGGCCAGAATCTGCAACAGCCCCCGGTCGCAGTGTTCCAGCAGTTCGGCCCCCGAACTGATGCCTTCCTTCAGGTGGACGGTTCGGTCCCACAGAGCCTGTCCCTCCCGCTCCTGCGGCCCGAACTCAAAACTGTAAGTATGGAACAACTGATGGACAACCTCGTTGACGACGGACTGGGGCACCTCGGGGTGGTGCTGCTGGTAGTAGGCCCGCAGTTTCTCGTTCAGCGCCTTCAGGGAGAGACCGGGGTTCTGCTGCATCAGACGGTAGAACTGGAGGATGATCCAGGGGCGGTAGGGACTGGCGGTCATCCGGACTTTGGGGGCCAGGGCCTTCAGGTAGCGGTCTATCCCCCGTTCCTCAGGCCGGTGGGCCATCCTTTCCACCAGGTCGTCGTAGTAGATGAACGCGTCGCAGGCGGCGATGAGGGAGGGCGCGCTGGTGGCCCGGACCCCCAGACCGATGACAAACTTCCCCTGTGTGTGGAGGTAATGGACCAGGTCGGTGAAGTCGCCGTCGCCGGAGGCCAGAACGATGTGGGTCAGGGGAAGGTCGCCTGCGGCCACCAGGCTCACCACGTCAATGGTCAGACGGAGGTCGGCAGCGTTCTTGCCGTGTCCCGCGACGTGGACCAACTCAAAGCCCAGGCTCAGAAGTTCCTTCTGGTACTGACCGCATACCCCCCAGTCTGCATAGGCGCGCCGGACAAGCACCCGGCCCCAGTTCTCCGCCACCCCCAGGACTTTCGGCCATTGGACCGGTTCGCTCAACTGTTCCTGAACGCTTCGGAGCAGGTTTTCGTAGTCCACAAAGAGGGCCACGAGATTTTCCTCGCTCATACCTCTTCCTGTACGATCAGGTCTGGGCGGGCGAAGAGACCGGCGATCCCGCCGGTGTGCCAGAAGAGGACTCGCTCCTGCGGGGAGAAATGGCCGCGGCGGATCAGGTCTATCAGCCCTCCGAAGGCCCGGCCAGTATAGACGGGGTCCAGCAGCAGCCCTTCGGTTCGGGCGAGGAGGCGGATGGCCTCCCGTTCCAGGTCGCCGACGACGCCGTACCCTCCCCCCAGATACCCGTCCTCCACGGCGAAATCCTCTGGCGAGAAGGAGAGGCGTAGCCCAAGGAGATCCGAAGCCCCGGCGGCCAGTTGGGCCATCCGCTCCCGGAGGGGGTCGGCCCTCAGGTCCACACTGATGCCCAGGATGCGTCCCCGGTATCCCCGCGCCTTCGCTGCGACAACGAGCCCGGCCTGGGTTCCTCCACTGGAAGAGGCGAGGACGATGTGGTCAAACTCCAGCCCTTCCCGCGCGCTCTGGGCCAGCAACTCCTCCATCGCGGCGACGTAGCCGCAGACCCCCAGGGCGTTACTCCCGCCGTAGGGGACGATGTAGGGCCGACGGCCCCGGGCCCGCAGGGATTCGGCGACCTCATGCATCCGGTCCGCCAGCGGGACATCGCCTGCCCACAGAATTTCCGCGCCCAGCAGATGGTCCAGCAGGAGGTTGCCCTGGGTCTGCGGGGGCGGCGTGCCCCGGAGGACCAGAATGGAGGCGAGGCCGAAGCGGGCTGCGGCCGCGGCAGTCTGGCGGGCGTGGTTGGACTGGGCCGCGCCGCCGGTGATCAGCGTGTCTGCGCCCTGGGCCAGGGCCTGGGCGACCAGAAACTCCAGTTTCCGGGCTTTGTTCCCGCCCGTCGCCAGCCCCGTCTGGTCGTCCCGCTTGACCCAGATCTGGGGGCCGTTCAGAAAGGCCGTCAGCCGGGGCAGCGGCTCCACCGGCGTCGGGAGTTGGGCGATCGGAACTCTGGGCATGCGGTCAACCAGCATGGCCTCCTCCCCGCGAGAGTTCTTTTCGGAGGGCCCGGATCTCCCACTGCAGGCGGCGGATCCGCTGAGAGGTCTCCTCGCTGGCGCCGACATGCTGCTCCAGGCGGCGGGCAAAGGCCAGTTCGGAAGCCAGGCGGTAGTACTTCCCCAGCCGCCACCAGCGGACGATGTCCCCTCCCATCAGGGCCCGAACTCGCTCCCCGACCCGTCGCCAGTAGGAGACGATGGTCTGATAATCCTGAGGGGAAAGGACGCCGAGTTCTACCTCTGCCGGGAGGTACCGGACCAGCCAGGCCCGTTCCCGGAAGGAGAGGTAGACGGCCAGGCCGAGGAGGGCCAGCGCACCGCTCCCGTCGGAGAGGAGGCTGACCAGGATGGGCCAGCAGAAAGCGCTGGCGAGGACGGCGCCCGTGTTGTGGACGGCGTGGAGGAGGATGGCCAGGCCCAGCCCCAGGGGAGGGGCCAACTGTCGGAGCGGGCGCGAGGCAGCGGTACGGGCAAGGGCGAAGCCAAGCCCGGCACAGCCGGTGAAGAGCGCGTGGTTGAGGCCAAAGACGACAGCCCGGAAGAAGGCCAGGGTGAAGACACCGCTCAGCCCTTCCAGTTCGTACGCACTGAGAAAGTAAAAGAGGTTCTCGGTGGAGGCGAAGCCGAATCCGACCAGTCCGCCGTAGAGGATGCCGTCCAGCGGGGTGTCTATCTCGTGCCGGTAGCGGAGCAGCAGGAACAGGAGCATCAGGGCTTTGAAGGGCTCCTCGGTGAGGGGCGCAATGAGGCCTGCGCTCAGCAGGTCGGTTGTCAGTTCGTTCCCCGCCGAGGTCGGGACCTCCAGGATCATTTGAGCGATCACGGAGAAAATGACGGCGGGGACGGCGCCCCAGAAGAAGGCCGCTGCCAGAAACCGCAACGGCTCTTTCTCGTACCGGTCCAGCCACCAGAGGAAGGCGGCGTAGAGGAGCATGGGGACGAAGGCCAGGGTCGGGATGGTCAAAACGGCCAGCAGGGTTTCTTCCACTTTGCGCTCCTTATACTAAAGGCTCAGTCATCGCCCTGGAGATCGGCCCGTAGCGCAGGATTTATCTTGCGTGTCCCGCAAAACGAATTTTGGGTCTCCTGCGAAAAGGTTGTTTTTTTACCGCCGAGACGCAGAGTACGCAGAGATTGGATTGTAGAACTCCGCGCTCTTGGCGCCTCTGCGGTAAGTTTTTGGAGCAGGCGACTTTTGTCGGCACCTGAGGCGGTAGCCGGAGACCCCCACCGCAGAATTCCTCCCGACTGTCTATCCGAACCGGCCAGTGATATAGTCTTCCGTCCTTCGGTCGCGCGGGGTGGTGAAAAGTTGCGGGCCCGGCTGGAACTCCACCAGTTCCCCCATCAGGAAGAAGGCCGCATAGTCTGCCACGCGCGCAGCCTGCTGGACACTGTGGGGGACAATGACGATCGTATACCGCTGCTTCAGTTGTTGAAGGGTCTCCTCCACTTTCCCCGTGGAGATGGGGTCCAGCCCGGACGTCGGTTCGTCCAGGAGCAGGACCTCCGGCTCCAGCGCCAGACTGCGAGCGATGCAGAGCCGCTGCTGTTGGCCGCCGGAGAGCCGGCTTGCGGGGGCGTCCAGCCGGTCCTTCACCTCGTCCCACAGCGCGGCCTGCCGCAGGCTCCGCTCCAGAATCCCCTCCAGCCGCGCCCGGTTCCGGATCCCTGCGACTTTAGGGCCGTAGAGGACGTTTTCCCGAATCGTGCCGGGCAGGGGGAGGGGGAGGGCAAAGACCATCCCCACTCGCCGCCGCAGGGCAGGGACATCCACCCCTGGAGCGTAGATGTCCTCCCCGTCCAGAAAGATGCGGCCTGTCATCCGGGCCCCTTCCACCTCGTCGTTCAGGCGGTTGATGAGGCGCAACAGCGTTGTCTTTCCTCCCCCCGCTGGGCCGAAGAAGACGGTGATGGCGTTGGCAGGGATATCCAGCGAGACGTCTTTCAGCGCCGCCCGGTCCCCGTAGAAGTAACTGACCCGTTCTACCCGGATCTTCGTCTGTCCGGGCGCTGCTGTTCCCTCCCCCCTGGCCTGAACTCCGAAGAGACTCTGCTCCATTTACCATTCCCTCCGCCGCCGGAAATAACTTCGGATGGCCGCCGCGCCGACGTTCATAGAGAGCACCAGGATCAGCAGGACCAGCGCCGTCCCGTACTGAATGTGCCGGGGCATGCCAGGGACCTGAGTGCTGATGACGTAGAGGTGATAGGGCAGAGCCATCGTCGGGTCCAGCGGGGAGCGAGGCAGGCGGGGCAGGTAGAAGGCCGCGGCAGTGAAGAGGATGGGGGCCGTCTCCCCCGCAGCGCGCAGGAGCCCCAGGAGGATGCCGGTGATGATGCCCGGCAGCGCCTGGGGAAGGACGATGTATCGGATGGTCTGCCAGCGGGTGCCCCCCAGGCTGGCACTCACCAGTCGGAACTCCCCCGGCACCGAGCGCAGGGCTTCCTCCCCTGTGCTGATAATGACCGGAAGCGTCATAATAGCGAGGGTGAGCGCGCCGGCCAGGACCGACGTTCCGAACTGCAGGAAAATGACGAAGAGGCCCAGGCCAAAGAGGCCGTAGACCACCGATGGAACCCCGGCCAGGTTGATAATGGCCAGCCGCAGTGTGCGGGTCCACCAGGTATCCCGCGCATACTCGGCCAGGTAGATCGCCCCGCCCACGCCGATAGGGATGGCCACCAGCGCGGTCCCCGTCACCAGCAGGACCGTCCCGACGATGGCCGGGAAGATGCCCCCCGCCTTCATCCCGTCCCGCGGCATCGCGGTGAGGAACTCCCAGGTGAGCGCTCCCGCCCCTTTGACGACGATGTCGCCGATGACGTAGAGGATCGGGAGCACCACAATCAGGGAGACGAGGGCCAGCAATGCGAACCCCAGCCGCTGGACAAGGTACCGGTTCATCATCGCAGGCCTCCTCGCCGGGGTTTCTTAAAGATGGTTGCCGCCGCAGCCGCGTTGAGGATGAAGGTGATGACGAAGAGAAGAATCCCGATGCCGAAGAGCGCGTGGTAATGGACGCTTCCCTGGGCGACCTCGCCCATCTCCGCGGCGATGGTCGCCGTCATCGTGCGGACGGGGCGGAAGAGGGAGTCCCAGGTCAGGGGCATGCGGGCCGCGTTCCCCGTTACCATCATCACGGCCATTGTCTCCCCGATGGCCCGCCCCATCCCCAGCATCACGGCGGTGACGATGCCGGAACGGGCCGCCGGGACGACGACCCGCCAGATGGTCTGCCACTGGGTGGCGCCCAGGGCCAGCCCCGCGTCCCGATAACTTTTGGGGACGGCGTCCAGCGCGTCCTCCGCCACGCTGATGATGGTGGGGAGGGCCATATAGGCCAGGATGAGCGCACCGGTGAAGGCGGTCAGGCCGGTGGGGGCCCCCAGCACCTCCCGCACCAGCGGAGCGACGACGGTCATCCCGAAGAAGCCCAGCACCACCGAGGGAATCCCGGCCAGCACCTCTATCATCGGCTTGAGGATTTCCCGTGCCCAGTTGGGGGCGACCTCCCGGATGAAGACCGCCGTCAGGACGCCCAGGGGAAGGGCGATGAAGATGGCCGTCATCGTCACCAGCAGGGAGCCCAGGATGAGGGGGAGGGTGCCAAAGAGGCCGAATGTCGGATACCAGCGTGTGCCGAAGAGATTATCGGGGGCTGCCTCCCAGAAAATGGGGAGTCCCTCTCGCAGCAGGAAGAAGAAGATCAGGACAACAAACCCGATGCTGGAGAAGGCCAGCACCCGAATGAGGGACTCTATGGCGAATTCCCCCCACCGCTGACGGACGGGAGGCAGAGCAACCGGTCGCTCCATGGGCACCTCCGGGATGGGGAGGTTATTCTGCCACGAAGGCCGTCTCAAAACCTGGGATATTATAACACAGTCCGCCGCAGGGGCAACGAAGCCCGGTTTTCAGGCAAACCGCTCTGCGAAAGCAAAAAAGAGTCCACTGCAAAAAGGCTGTTTTTATCGCCGAGACGCAGAGTGCGCAGAGATAAGACCAATGTAGAACTCTGCGCTCTCGGCGCCTCTGCGGTGAGAGGGGCAGGGAGTGAGGGGGCCGAAGATCACCCCAGGGGGTTCTTGCGCCTTCTGAGGAGAAAAACCTGCACCTGTGAGGGAAATCCCCCGGGCCTACGGGGTGCCCCTTGCCAGAACGACCGGCAGAAAGAGGCTGGCCCGGTGGGGAAGCAGAGGAACGGAGAGCCGTACCTCCAGAACCGCTGCCCCTGCCGGCACGTTCAGGGGAATCTGCCGGGGCAGCCAGCCCGGCGGCCGGGAGGGCCAGCCGAGGGGCGTGGCCTCCAGCCGGTAGGTTCCGAAAGGCAGGGACGCGCTCCACTCCCATGAGGCCCCCACGGCCGGCGGAACCACGTCGGCGCCCGCCGCGTCCAGCAGCCGCAGGGTCGCCGTCACTGGGGATTCGTCGGGCCCCTGGACGCCGTCCCCGTCGGCGTCGCCGAAGACGGATTCCACCACAAGGTGGAGGTCCCGGAGGGTGGCAGCACAGGACGCGTCGGACCAATCCCCCCGGTTCCCCGCGCGATCCCACGCCCGCGCCCGAAAGCACCAGAGGCCCGGCCGCGGCGCGGTGTAGACGGACGAGACGGCGGTCGTAAAATTCAGCCAGGTCATCCAGGTCCCGTCCATCCCCTCCCGCGCCTGGACGTCGTAGCGCCAGACCCCGGACGCGTCGTCGGCCCCGTCCCAGGACACCGTCAGGGTCGTCGCCGCGGTCGCCGTCACCCAGGCCGTCGCCGTCGGCGGGACGGTGTCCGCCTCCACGACCAGATAGGTCCAGCCGCCGATGATGTAATCAGAGGAGGAAAGGCCGTTGTTGGCCGTCGCACCAGGGAGGAAGAGAGCGTAGGCGCCGCCGGTCGCCGTGATGGTGCGGGTGACCCCTTCCTGGTCCACCAGGGTGGCGGTGGGAAGGACGGCGGGATAGGAGAAGAGAGTCGGCGTGGGGACGGTGTTCCAGAGGACGCTGATCTTTCCCCACGGCGTCCCCCAGAAGGTCACCCGCCGGACGCCTCCGGAGTAATTGACGCTGGTCACCAGCGTCGGGGAGACCAGGTAGGTGGTCGCCACCTGGAAGGCGACGTAGGCCGGGCGCAGGCTCCGGTCGTTCCGAACCAGGCCGAAGAGTTCGTGCATGCCGTAGTCTTCCGCATCGGCGCAGTCGCCATCCCGGTTCCTGTCGCAGTAGTCGTCGTGGGCCCGGAAGAAGAAGTAGCGCGCGATCCCCGCCGCCCGCGCGTTGGCATAGGACTGGAGGACGAAAGAGGCGGCTTCGTCCTGGGTGGCGGACCAGATGTAGGGGACAGTGGGGGAGATGACCGACGCGTCGTCCCAGACCGGAACGCCCGTCTCCGTGAGCCAGATGGGACGGTCGGAGACGAACTCCCGCATGCCGCTGCGGACAATCTGGGCGACGTCGTAGATGCTGGAGGAGCGGCTGTAGAGGTGAAGAGCCATGGCGTCAAAGAAATCGTTGTGGGCGGGGGCCTGGGGGTCCGCCCGCAGTTGGGCGAGAACCCAGCGGTAGAAATCGGGCTTTTCGTAGTAGGCCAGGCCGCCAAAGAGGACGGTGCAATCGGGGCAGGCCGCTTTGGTGGCCTGGTAGGCGACCTTCAGGAGTTGGGCGTAGTCGTTGGACGTCCCGCTCCAGAACCAGGAAAGGTCCGGTTCGTTCCAGACCTCCCAGTGCTGGACGGAATCCCGGTAGCGGTAGGCGATGGTGTAGACGAAGCGGCCCCAGTAGTTGACAGGGTCGCCATCGGTGGTGGTCCAGTCGTCCCACTCCTCGTAGAGGCCCCTGGGCGGAGTGGTTATGCAGGGTGGAGGGCCGGCCTGGGCCGGGGCGGTCCGGAGAAACGGGGCATACCAGCGGGCGGGCCGCGCTCCCGGCTGTAGGGCAGTGGCCGCCGCGGTGGGGACGCACTCCCCTGTGGCGGCCCAGTCGGGGGTCCAGAGAAGGATGCCCAGGATGTTCATCCCGGCGGCGCGCAGGTCGCCGACCAGGCGGTCCTGGGCCTCCAGGGCCTGGGCGTCCCATTCCCCCTCCCGCGGCTCCAGGCGAGGCCAGGAGAAATCAAAGCGGTCCCAGCGGGAGCCGGCCGCAGCCATCAGGGGGAGGAAGGGACGGCCGGGGACCTCGCCGTAGGGGTCGGGGTAGAAGGAGTAGCAGGTTCCGGCGAAGCCGTCGGGAGCAGCGACCGGAGGTAGGGGAACGACGGGCGGAAGGGTCACCGGGGCCGGGAGGAGCAACAGGAGGGCAGGGAGAAGGGCAGCCCAGCCAAGC
>DAOUBO010000156.1:0-2822 GCA_034432695.1 Anaerolineae bacterium
GAGATTCTCCAGACCGGCATGCTGACCAAGGGCAAATACCTGCGCCAGTTTGAAGAACGGCTGAGCGAATACCTGGGTGTTCGGCATGCCGTGTGCGTTTCCAGTTGCACGCTGGGATTGGCACTCACCTACCAGGGGCTGGGCCTCAGCGGTGAGGTGATTGTCCCCTCATTTACCTTTATGGCCACCGTCCACCCTCTGGCCTGGCTGAACGTCACGCCCGTGTTTGTGGATATAGACCCTTATACCTGGAACATTGATCCCGGAAAGATAGAGGAGGCCATTACACCACGGACAACGGGCATTGTGGCTGTCCATAACTTTGGCAACCCCGCCGATGTAGAAGCACTTGAGGAAATTGCCCAGCGCCATCACCTCAAACTGGTTTTTGATGCCGCCCACGGTTTTGGTACCCTCTACCAGGGCCAGCCCGTAGGGCGCTACGGTGATGCCGAGGTCTTCTCGCTGAGTCCCACCAAACTGCTTGTAGCGGGCGAAGGGGGCGTGGTAGCCACGAAGGACGACGCTCTGGCTGATCACATCCGGATCGGCCGGGAATACGGAAACGACGGCAACTATGGCAGCAATTTTCCCGGGCTGAACGCCCGTATGCCGGAATTCAACGCCATCCTGGGTCTCAGGAGCCTGGAAATGCTGGAAGAAAATGCCAGGCGGCGCAATCAGATAGCCAGGCGGATTCGCGAGCGGCTGGAACGACTCCCGGGCCTGACCTTCCAGACCATCCGCCCTGGCAATCGCTGTTCTTACAAAGATCTCTCGGTGCTGGTGGACGAAAAGGAGTTTGGGCTAACCCGGGATCAACTGGCCCGGGCATTGGGGGTGGAGAACATAGAGACCCGCAAGTACCATGATCCGCCCGTCCACACCCACCATGCCTATCGTCATCTCAGGGAGCGCTGCGCGGGCCGCCTTCCCGTGACCGAATGGGTTGCCCCCCGTAGTTTGAGCCTGCCCATCTATTCCCACATGGATGAGGCGATTGCGGATGGCATCTGTTACGCCGTGGAGCGCATTTATACTCATGCCGACGCAGTGCGTGCAGCCCTCACGGCGAACCGGTGACAGGCCCAGAAAGGATGGCAATATGAAACCGCCTGCCCGTTTAACGCTGGAAATGGCCGAGCGGATCATCGCCGATGCGGTGATGGTCAATCTGGCCCTGATCACGGCCTTCACGCTGCGCTTTCTCTCGTTTTTTGCATTCGGAAGGCAAGCAGGAGACCTCGCCGAGTACACAGCCCTTTTCCAGAACTTTGCGCGGGCCTACCGGGATCAGGCGTGGCTTCTGACGCTGATCTGCCTGGTCATCTTCTACCTCAGCGGTTTTTATACCTACGGCCGCGCCTACCGCAGCCGATATAAGGCGCTGCTGGTCTTCCAGGCGGTCTCGCTCTCTTACCTGATTTTCGGGTTTCTCACCTACTTTATACAGGGCTTGACTCCTTTCCCGCGCAGCGTCCTGATACTGGGCTGGCTGCTCACCCTGGTCCTGGTGGGGGGGCTTCGGGTGGGGGCCGCGCTGTTTCGGCGCACCGTCTGGGCGGAAGCGAAAATCTGGGGCCGGCCGGAGAAGCGGACCATTCGCAGCGTTCTGGTCATCGGCGGCGCTGGCTATATCGGCTCGGTCCTGGTCCGCAAACTGCTGGAGCGCGGGTACCACGTCACGGTACTGGATGCTCTCCTCTACGGCGACGAGAGCATCCGTGACCTGTATGGTCATGACCGGTTTGAGTTTATCTGTGGGGACATGCGCGACGTGGAGAACGTGGTGCGGGCCATGCGGGACGTGGATGCTGTTGTTCATCTGGGTGCCATTGTGGGCGATCCCGCATGCGCGCTGGATGAAAAACTGACGCTGGAGATCAACCTGGCGGCTACCCGGATGATCGCCGAGGTGGCCCGGGGCTTTGGAGTCCAGCGGTTCATTTTCGCCTCTACCTGCAGCGTCTACGGCGCCAGCGACCAGATTCTGGACGAGCGTTCGGCTCTTAACCCGGTATCCTTATATGCTCGCACCAAAATTGGCTCCGAACAGGTGCTGCTGGCTCTCAACGACGATCGGTTTGCCCCCATTATTTTGCGTTTCGGCACCATTTATGGCCTTTCCCCCCGACCGCGCTTTGATCTCGTGATCAACCTGCTGGCGGCCAGGGCGGTCTGTGAAAAGCGCATTACGATCTTTGGCGGCGATCAATGGCGTCCTTTTGTCCACGTGGACGATGCGGCCGAGGCCATCCTGAAATGTCTGGAGGCCCCTCTGCCCGCTGTCAGGGGCCAGATTTTTAACGTTGGCTCCGACGAGCAGAATTACCGGATTGCCCAACTGGGGGAAATCATCCAGGCGCTGATCCCCGACGTGGAGGTCATCTACCAGGGCGAGGATGTGGACCGGCGCAACTACCGTGTCTCCTTCGCCAGGATCCGTAAACAACTGGGTTTTGTTCCCCGCCGCACCGTCGCCGACGGCATCCTGGAGATCAGGGCCGCGATAGAAGAGGGGCGCATTCAGGACTATCGTGATCCCCGCTACAGCAACTACAAGACTCTCTCCGAAGAGGGCAACACTACCGTGATTCGGCGCCGTCGTATCACCCCGCTTTATGGTGGCGGGCTGGAGGAGATAGATTTGCTTGTTCCTGCGATGTCTGGTCCGGCGACCCCGTCATAGCGGGAAAGCAGAGGAGCAGAGGTGCGGAGGTGTGGTGGGCTAACGGGCCGCAAAATCACGGGGCAAGTATCCGAACCGGGCCTTGGAACCCCCTTTGTGCTCAAAAATGATCCGCGTAAATCTGCGTCAATCC
>DAOUBO010000157.1:0-2038 GCA_034432695.1 Anaerolineae bacterium
GAGGTGCTCCGCAGTTACCTCCGGAGCCAGCGTATCCCCACCCTCCTCCAGTACGAGAGCGTCGGGCGGGCCCTCGGCATCACGGTGGACGGCCTGGGGGCGGGTCGCGTCCTGGTGCCGGCCCGCCTGGCACATCGGGCCCGCCAGTTGCTCCACGCCCGCCGCGCCGGAGGCCGCATCCGGCGAATCCGGAGGGTCCCCTTCCCGTCCCGGCGGCGGCCGTGGGGGCGAAAAGGGGCCCTGGGGTAGCCCCCGGCGAGTTCTGCATACACCGCCAAAACAGGAGGGAGCAGTATGGATCTTCCCCGTTTTCTCACCATCGCCCGCGGCGACGAGCCTGCGGAACTGATCCTGCGCAACGGTCGGGTGATCAACGTCTATACTGCCGAGATTCTGGAGACCGATGTCGCCATCGCCGACGGCCGCATCGTGGGCGTGGGCCGGGGCTATGAGGGCCACCAGGAGATAGACCTCCGCGGCCGGTACATCTGCCCCGGCCTGATAGATGCCCACGTCCACATTGAGTCCTCTATGGTGACTCCCTATCAGTTCGCTCGCGCGGTCGTCCCCAGGGGAACGACGGCCGTCGTCTGCGACCCCCACGAGATCGCCAACGTGGCGGGAACAGCGGGGATCCGCTACATGCTGGACGCGTCGGAGGGGCTTCCGCTGACCGTCTACGTGGGGCTTCCCTCCTGCGTCCCCGCGACGACGATGGGGACGGCGGGAGCCGAACTGGGAGCGGCCGACCTGGCGGCCCTGGCCGACCTGCCGCGCGTGGTCGGGCTGGCGGAGTTTATGAACGTCCCCGGCCTGGTCCTGGGCTTCCCGGACGTCCTGGCGAAAGTGGAGGCCTTCCGCGAGCGGGTGATAGACGGCCATGCGCCCGGCGTCACGGGAAAGTGGCTCCAGGCCTACGTCGGCGCGGGGCCCCGAAGCGACCACGAGTGCACGACCTCGGCGGAGATGATGGAGAAACTCCGGCTGGGGATGCGGGTCTTCATCCGGGAGTCCACCGCGGCGAAAAACCTGCGTGCGCTGCTCCCGGCGGTGACCCCTCAGAACAGTCGCCGGTGCGCCTTCTGCACCGACGACCGCCACCCCGCCGACCTGCTGGACGAGGGGCACCTGGACCACCTCATCCGGCTGGCCGTTGCGGAGGGGCTGGACCCGGTCACCGCGATCCAGATGGCGACGCTGAACGTCGCGGAGGGGTTCCGGCTCTACGACCGGGGGGCCATCGCGCCGGGCCTCCGGGCCGACCTGGTGGTCTTCTCCGACCTGAAGAACTTCCGGCCGGAGATGGTCTTCTCCGGCGGGCGGCTGGTGGCCCAGGCCGGGGAACCGCTGGGGGAGTGGCCCGTCCCTGCGGCCGACGAGTCCGCCGTCCGGGGAACGGTGCGGGTGGATTGGGAGAAGGTCCGTTGGGGCATCCCCGCGCCCGACCCCGCCGCCCGGAGCGTCGCGGCCCGGGTCATCGGCGTCATCCCCGACCAGGTCCTGACAGAGCATCTGGTTGAGGAAGTGCCCGTCCGGGATGGGGAGGCGGTTCCGGACGTGGAGCGGGACATTCTGAAACTGGCGGGGATTGAGCGACACCGGGGGACGGGCAACATGGGGCTGGGCTTTGTTCGGGGCCTGGGACTGCGTCGGGGCGCGCTGGCGGGGAGCGTCGGGCACGACGCCCACAACCTCATCGTCGCCGGATGCGACGACCGCTCCATGGAAACGGCCGCGCGGGCGGTGGCCCGGATGGGGGGCGGCCTGGCCGCGGCGGTGGAGGAGACCGTCCTGGCGACAGTGCCGCTTCCCGTCGCTGGGCTGATGTCGGATCAGCCCGTGGAGGTGGTACGGCACCAGATGGACAAACTGACGGAGGCGGCCCGCTCCCTGGGAAGTGCCCTGCCCGACCCCTTTATGACCCTGGGCTTTCTGGCCCTGGAGGTCATCCCGGCCCTGAAGTTGACGGACCAGGGGCTGGTGGACGTGGAGAAGTTCGCCTTCGTGCCCCTGTTCGTGTAAAAGACGTGGCCCGGCA
>DAOUBO010000158.1:0-2223 GCA_034432695.1 Anaerolineae bacterium
GAGGCCGCAGGCGCCCGCCAGCGTCCGATCTCCCACCGGCTGCAGGGATAGCACCGGCGCGGTCAGCGGGACGCCCGCATCGTCCAGAAAGGCCAGCACCCGCAGCGCGCCGAGGGCCCGAAAGCCCCGCCGGACCGGAAGCGGCATCGTCGGACCAGAGCCGCCCGAAGCCGGAGACGCAGGGGCGAGCCGGGAAGCGGGGGCCGCACCCGGGGCCCGCGCCAGTTCACGTTCCTCCGCGTCCGCCCGAAAGAGCGGCCCCACGAGGCGGGCCAGCAGGTACTCGCCCAGGACCCGGGGCCGGGAGATGCGGAACGCCCGCCGGAGAGACCGGACCTGGAGAATACCCACGTTGCGGACGCCGGTATAGGCGTTGTAGCGCAGGAGGCTGGTGTTCATCATCGCATCCACGTACGGCCCGGTCCGCTGCCACCCCAGAAACTCCCCCTGCAGAACCCAGCCCTCCAGCGCCGGGGTGACCACCATGACGCCGACGCGCGGGTCGGAATCCAGGTTGGCCACCGATTTTCGGAGCAGGAAGTTGCCGAAGATGAGCCGGTCCTCCGCATCCCCAGCGGGCATCAGCGACGTGCACGGCACCACGTTGGGGACGCCGTCGGCGGAGCGGGTCGCCAGAAACTTGGGCACCATTTCCTCCCTCAGGGCCTGAAGGAGCGCGGGGTACCGGGAAAGTATGGACATCGTTAGCCTCCCAGGAACAGGTCGCAGGACGCAGGACGCAGGGCGCAGGACGCAGGGTACGGAGCGCCACTCCGCTTCGCTACGTGGCTGACTACGAACAGCGCCACTCCGCTTCGCCTCGGCGCGTGGCGCTGTGGGGCGTGCTACAAGCCCCAACCCGCGGATCCCACCGCCTCGCGGCTAATAAGAGACCACGATCGCATACCCCTCGGCGAGCCGCTCCTCCACCAGGGACTTCAGCCAGCGAAGGTGCTCTTCCACCTGCTCCGGCTTTACCTCCCGCAGCGCGGCCAGCAGGCGAGGGGCTTCATACTTCAGCCAATTCTTCAAATCCTCCGCCATTTCAGGCGACACCCAGGCCGGGTAGGGCGGAGTACCCGATGAGAGATCCATATCGTATTCATCCTCGTTGTCCCACGAACTGATGAAGTAGAAGCCGCCCGAGAGGGAATAGACCAGGTCCTGAAAATCCCCGAACGTCCCCCACCCCACCGAGACGTAGTCCCCATCCCACGAGCCGTCCTCTCGTGGACGTAAGAATCCAAGACCCACTGCCATGGTTCCTCCTTACAACGTCTCAGGCATTTCCGAAACTGGCCCGTTCTCTCACCCTTCCTCCGGCCGCGTCGCGCCGGACGGGCGGGCGACGGGCACCCAGCGCAGCGCCAGCGCGTGGACGGCCTCCATCTCCCTCCGCGTCAGCAGCGGGACGCCCTCCAGCGCGTAGGGGCGGTCCAGGCGGCGGTACTTGGGCTGGCCCAGGTTGGTGTAGGCCAGCAGGTCCCACCGCTGGACGGTGGGGAGTTCTTCGGCGATGAAGGCCGCCAGCGCGGCGATGTTGGCCTCGTCGGCGGTGTAGCCGGGGATGACCGGAGTCCGGATCCACATCGGATAGCCCGCCGCGGCGATGCGGCGCGCGTTCTCCAGAATCCGGGCGTTGTCCACCCCTGTCGCCGCCCGGTGGCGGTCGGGGTCCCAGATTTTCAGGTCGTAGAGGACCAGGTCCACCCAGGGGAGGACCGCCTCGTACTGCTCCCAGGGCGCGGCGCCGCAGGTATCCAGGGCGACGGCGATCCCGGCCTGGCGGCAGAGCCGGGCCACCTCCCGGACGAAGTCGGCCTGGCGCATCGGCTCGCCGCCGGAGAGGGTCACCCCGCCGCCGGAGGTCTCATAGAAGACCCGGTCCTTCTCAATCTCGGCCAGCAGCGCCTCCGGGGTCCACTCCCGCCCGATGACCTCCAGCGCGGCCGCCGGGCAGGCCCGCGCACACTCGCCGCAGGCCGTACATCGCTCCCGGTCTATCCGCATCCCCGCGGGGGTCAGTTCCAGCGCGCCAACGGGGCACGCGCGCAGGCAGTCCCGCGCGCCGATGCAGCGGACGTCGTACCAGACCAGTTCTGGCCGGGGGGAGAGTCCCTCCGGGTTGTGGCACCAGGCGCAGCGCAGGGGGCAACCCTTCAGGAAGACCGTGGTCCGGATGCCCGGCCCGTCCTCCGTACTGACCCGCTGAATGCTGAAAGT
>DAOUBO010000159.1:0-2991 GCA_034432695.1 Anaerolineae bacterium
CGGCGAAGCCGCCGCCCCCAAACCCCCATTTCTGGGGCACAGGCGTTAACTTAAGGGGAGTGCGGAGGCGGCCGGCTGCCCCAGGTGCCGACTGGAGGGGCAGGCTTGCCCCTGCCCTGTTAGGGGGCGACCTCACTCCACCCCAACCCCCTGGTATAATGGAGTAAGGCAACTGCGAGCAGTTGCCCTACTCCCCTCTCCTGATCTCCGGTCAGGAGAGGGGAGGGGGTGCCGCCGAAGGCGGCGGGGGAGGGATGAGGTAGGTAGTTACGTGCAATTCGTGGCAGAAGTTTCAAGGAGGAGAACATGGCTGAACCCTTAGCCCGCGTCTACAACCCCGCCGAGATTGAAGAGCGCCTGTACCGCTGGTGGGAAGAGCAGGGATTCTTCCGCCCCGAGACGCTCATCCAGAAGGGGCTGGCCTCACCCGACGGCCCCCGCTTCTGCATCACCATGCCCCCGCCCAACGTTACCGGCGTCCTCCACCTGGGCCACGCGATGACCGCCGCGGTGGAGGACCTCCAGACCCGCTACTACCGCATGCGGGGGTACGACACCCTCTTTCTCCCCGGCACCGACCACGCCGGCATCGCCACCCAGAACGTCGTGGAGCGAGAACTGCGCCGGGAGGGGCTGACCCGCCACGACCTGGGCCGGGAGCAGTTCGTCCAGCGCTGCTGGGACTGGGCCCAGAAGCACCGGGCCATCATCACCCAGCAGCATAAGCGGCTCGGCGTCTCCTGCGACTGGACCCGGGACCGGTTCACCCTGGACCCTGACCTCTCCCGCGCCGTCCGCACCGCCTTCGTCCGCCTCTACAAGAAGGGGCTCATCTATCGGGGCCGGTATATGGTGAACTGGTGCCCCCGCTGCACCAGCGCCATCTCCGACCTGGAAAACGTTTATCGCGAGGTGCCGGGCCACCTCTGGACCGTCCGGTATCCCATCGTGGACGGGAACTGGGACGGGCCACGGGCCGAATGGGGCAGCGGGCGCTGGGCCGAAGGGGCCACGCAGTTCATCACCGTCGCCACCACCCGCCCGGAGACCATCCTGGGCGACACCGCCGTCGCCGTCCACCCCAACGACGAGCGATACCGGGACCTGGTCGGGAAGACGGCAGTCCTGCCGGCCCTGGGCCGTCGCATCCCCATCATCGCCGATGAGGCCGTGGACCCGAACTTCGGGACCGGCGCGGTCAAGGTCACCCCGGCCCACGACCCCACCGACTACGAGATCGGCCTGCGCCACGGCCTGGAGCAGATCAACGTCCTGACGGAGACGGCGCGGATCAACGAGAACGGCGGCCCCTACGAGGGACTGGACCGTTTTGAATGCCGCCGCCGCATTGTGGAAGACCTGGAGCGGGAAGGGTTGCTGGTGAAGACGGAGCCCTACGCCCACTCCGTCGGCCACTGCCAGCGGTGCGATACGATCACGGAGCCGTACCTCTCCGTCCAGTGGTTTGTGCGCACGAAGCCCCTGGCCGAGGCCGCCATCCAGGCCGTCCGCGACGGGCGGATGCGCATCGTCCCGCAACGGTTTGAGAAAATCTACTTCCAGTGGCTGGAGAACATCCGGGACTGGTGCATCAGCCGCCAACTCTGGTGGGGACATCGCATCCCCGTCTGGTACTGCGACGACTGCGGCGGGCAGACCTGCGAACTGGAGGACCCGGCCGTCTGCGCGCACTGCGGGAGCCCCAACATCCATCAGGACGAGGACGTGCTGGACACCTGGTTCTCCTCCGGCCTCTGGCCCTTCTCCACCCTGGGCTGGCCCGAGGAGACGCCGGACTTCCGCCGCTACTACCCCACCGACATGCGGGAGACCGGCTACGATATCCTCTTTTTCTGGGTGGCCCGCGAGGGGATGCTGGGGCTGGAGATGACCGGGCAGGCCCCGTACTCCACCGTCTACCTGCACGGCCTGATCCGGGATCAGCACGGGCGGAAGATCTCCAAGTCCATGCCCGACGCGGACAAGTACGACCCCCTCAACATCATCCGGGACTACGGCGCGGACGCGCTCCGATACACGCTCCTCACTTCCTCCACGCCAGGCAACGATATGAATCTGGACCCCCGGCGGGTAGAGGGGGCGCGCAACTTCGCCAACAAGATCTGGCAGGCGACCCGGTACGTCCTCTCCGTCTGCGAGCGATGGCCCGGCGACCTCCCGGACCTCTCGGGATTGCCGCTGGGGCGGCCGGAGCGGTGGATTCTGAGCCGCCTGGCCCGCCTGATCGCCACCGTGAACCGCCTGATAGAGGACTACCAGTATGGCGAGGCCGGCCGGCAGATCAACGACTTCCTCTGGAGCGAGTTCTGCGACTGGTATCTGGAGATTTCCAAGATCGCCGTCTACGCGCCGGACGCGACGCCGGAGTCCACCGCCCCCGCGCGGCGGGTGCTGCTGACGGTGCTGGATCAGGCCCTGCGGCTCCTCCACCCGTTCATGCCGTTTGTGACCGAGGCGCTGTGGCAGGCCTTGCCCATCCCCAAAGAGACGGAATCCCTTATGCTGGCCCGCTGGCCCGAAGAGGCCCCCTGGGCGGTGGATGAGGCGGCCGAGGAGGAGATGGAGTTGCTGATGGACCTTATCCGGGGGATCCGGAACGTCCGGGCGGAGTACAACGTGGAGCCGGGGAAGCGGATTCCCGCGCTCTTCGCCGCCGGGGGTTGGGCGGGCCTGCTGCGCCAGGAGCAGGCGATCCTCTGCACGCTGGCGAAACTGGACCCGGAGGCGCTGACGATCGCGGAGGCGATGGACGCGCCGGCCCAGGCGGCAACGGTGGTGGCGGGCGACGTGGCCACGTATCTGCCGCTGGCGGGGCTGGTGGACCTGGAGGCGGAGCGGGCGCGGCTGGAGAGGGAACTGGCGGAGGTGGCGGCGCGCATCGCCCGCAGCGAGGCGCTGCTGGCGGGGGGGGTCGCGCAGAGGGCCCCGGGGGGACGGGGGGGGGGGGGCCGGGGGGAAACGGGGGGACCG
>DAOUBO010000160.1:0-6869 GCA_034432695.1 Anaerolineae bacterium
ATCTCCACCCACACACCATTATCGTATTCCCGGACTTCACCACCGTCCAATGGGAGCAGTACCATCTCCATCGGCTCGTCGCTGCTCCACAGCCGAAAGCGGTTCTCCGCTACCATCTCTCCATCCGCAGGATGCCACACCAGCCCCGCCTCTGCCCCCGCCGGGCCCTGGGCCTGATCCACCACAACGATAGGCCCGCCGTTGTGGTAGAAGTAGATCCACCGGTCGTGCTGCCAGCCGCGCCAGCCCGCCAGCCGGATGTGGGCCCAGTCCCGCTCCGGGCCCGTCTCAAAGGCCACCACCTCGGCGTAATAGGGCGGATCCTGTGCCCACGGGCCGCCGATGCCGGTCAGCCCGTAAAGCACCGCGGCCATCCCCGTCTTTTCCACCACCAGGCCATTCAGGTTCTCCCGCGGGACCCGCTTATCCCGAAAGAGGCTGCGCCCCACCGGAAGCCACGAGAAGGGCTTCCCATCCAGGACGTCGGCGGAGAGAACGCCGTTTTTATACACCAGCGTCACCGTGCCCGTCGCCTTGTAGCGGTGCCAGCCGGTGAAACGCAAGTTGACCAGCAGGTAGGCTGCATCTTTGCCCCAGCCGTCCCGGAAGATGATTATACCGCAAAGATGCCCTGTTTCAAAGCCTGTTGCCCGTGCGGAATTACCAATCGGGCCTCAGCACGAAAATCCAGACCCGATCTCTGTGATACTGCACCTGGAAGGCATCAGACCCGAGTAAGTCATACGGCGAGAAAAGCGGTGCCGCCCCAGCGCCTATTTTCCCTCCTCGCTGTCCAACGTAAACATACGTGATTCCTCGTTCTTTCAGCATTTGCAATGTTCTAGGATGATCAATCCCATTTGTCTGTATCTGGGCCGTTAACTCATTCACCCATTTCACATATCCGGGCTGTGGGCCTCGTTCTGAGCTATAGTTTAGAGGTGGAACGGTATTCTGTCGCCCAGCGAGTAGAGACAACCACCATCCCCCATCAGACCCAACGATCACACTTCCACCATATGCGAAGAACGAGTTGACCAGAAAACGGGCATCTTCCGGCATGTTCTCCTGAATCCAGGCCATTGCCCTCATATCTGGACGAGTGATTAGAGCGTGAGATGCCACATCAATATCCCCCAAACGTTCCAGCGTGCCGAATATACCCAACACACACGCTAAAATTGCAACCGCACTCGCACGAAATTGGCCACGCAAATTGGATACCCATTCTCCGGCCATATTTCCTATTAGCAAACCAGCCGGGATATAGACGGCGATAAAGAGAGCGAAATTGCTGATAGATCCGGCACCTGGGAGGTAAAGCCAATCCGGGTTTGTAGCAATCAGTAACAGAAACCACCAGAGCGACACCAGGAGAGAACCGCGTTGTCTTCGCCAGAGCCCAAACCCAATCGCCACAACCAAGAGCAGCCATCCAATAGGGGCCATGAAGCGGGTAATGTCCCCAATGGCATTGTATTGGCGCGTAAATTCAGGGAGGCGAGAGGGCAAAGTAGTGAGTTGCTTGCCCAAGCCACGGGTAATGTTTCCGGCAAAAGTATGAACAAACCAGGGAAGGAATAAAAGCCCTCCCCCTACTCCAAGGGCAGTAACTCTTGATAAGACGCGGAGGCAGACCCTCCTTTTTAGAGTTAGCAACAAGCAGGCCATAACAAAAATCACGTAGAAGATCAGCACACGGTAATGAGTCAGAGCCAGCCCTCCTATAGCCAGCCAACCGAGCCCTGCCAACTCCCAATGTCTTCGGGGATTTTCCAGGAAATCCCAGGTAAGTACGACGGCAGTTGGCAAAATAACCTGTCCCGCGAGTTGAGTATAGCGCCCCCAATTCACATAAAACATCGGCATCGGTAAAAGCAGGCCTCCTATGAGCACACTTACCAGGCCTGCCCATCGGTTACCGTTAATTTTTATGCTCAAAGGGTAGAGGACCAACACTGCCAGCCCATTAAGGATCTGCCCAACCCATAACACCGCCCGATATACCGGCATCCCCGTCAACCAGTGAAAGACCGCCACCGCGCTATGGAAGCCAAAATGGTACGTAAAAGTCTGCAGTTCAGCATACGGCTCCCACGAGTCAAACAGCCCGCCGTGGTCCACCAGCAACTGGGCGATGACGGCGTGCTGGTAGGAGTCGCCCCACATCGGGGCATCCAGCGTGCGCACCACCAGGAGCCGCACGCCGAAGACGAGGGCCAGCACGATGATGAGGGCCAGGTCGGGCCAGAGGGCATCGGAGCGGGCCCAGGCCTGCAGGGCCTCCCACCCCTGCCGGGGTCGCCAGCGCCGGTAGCGCCAGGCCAGCGCGGCCAGCCCCAGAACCGCAGGCCCCCAGGCGTAGAGCGGCCCCAGGCGCAGGCCGACCAGGTCAGTCCAGAGGAAGAGCAGGGGGTAAAGAGCCAGGCTCAGCCCCGCGGCAAGGCCCATCCGGGCAGGCCAGGGGAGTGCCTCACCCCACCCCCGGCGGCTTCGCCGCCACCCCCTCCCCTCTCCTGACGGGGCGTCAGGAGAGGGGAGGGGGCAGGGGGAGGGGTGAGGTAACATCGCATACCCCGGCACCAGATACAGCAGCGCCGCCACCGCCAGAAGCCCCAGGCCCTGCAACGCCGCCCAGCCCAGGTCCAGCGCCATCCCCCAGGGGTCATACGTCAGCCGGAAGGCCAGTTGCGCGTCCAGGGGCTCGTGGTCCCGGTAGGCCGCGCCGTCTATGTAGGCATCGCCGGGAGCAGCGCCCACCCGCACCACACCCGTGCCCTCCAGTTCCAGGAAGGCGTAGCGGTAAAGGCTGTGGGAGCGGGTGTCCGGCGGGAAGGAGAACCGGTAGAAGCCGGGAGCGGCCACGCTTTCCAAAGGCAGGGCGGCTACCGCCAGGTCGGTGGAGGACTGGGGATCGGGGCGCAGGCGGAGCAGGAGCCGGCCCGTGGCTCCCGGCTCCGGCTCCAGCCAGAACTCCACGCCGTTCAGCCCACCGTGGCGGGCGACGAAGGTCTGGCCGACGGGATGCCCCGGCTCCAGTCGGACCGCCGCCTCGGGGACGACGGCGGTCTGATCCCGGTCCACGAAGGCGGAACAGCCGGTGAGGAAGAGCAATGCCCCCAGGGCCAGCAGGGCCGTTTTCCCCCAGCCGCGCCTACGAACGGGGATACAGGACAACGCCTCCCTCCGTCATACGGGCGATCCGGCGGGATAATTGCTGGTATTCGTCTTCCAGTCCTGGCTCCGCTCCACTTTTCCCTCCGTCCGGATGGACGCCATTTTACTACGCCCATCCGTGCCTGTCAACTCTGGCAACCCGGGGTTCAGACCTGGGTCGGGGCACCCCCTCTCCGGCCGCCGTGGGCGATGAGGGGGTGGGCGGCTTCGCGGCCAGGCTAACCGAAAAGCGCCCCAAACGGCGCCTGTCAGACAAGCCGAAAGGCCCAGCGCGGTTAGCGTGCGTCCGTGGCGGCGTCCCTCCGCAGCCGCGCGATGACCCGCGGCAGGACCTCCAGCACCGCGTTCACGTCCTCCTCGGTGTTGAACCGGCCCAGAGAGAGCCGCAAGGCGCCGATGGCCCACTCCGGCGGCAGTCCCATCGCTTCCAGGACGGGGGACGGACGCACCTCTCCCTCGGAGCAGGCCGCGCCCGAACTGGCCGCGATGCCTTCCAGGTCCAGCCCGATGACCACGGAAGCGCCCTCCACGCCCCGGATGGCAAAACTGGCCAGGTGGGGGAGCCGCTGGGTGGGGTGACCGGTCAGGCGGACGTCGGGGATGGCATCCAGGACTCCCTCTATCAGCCGGTCCCGGAGGCGGGCCAGACGGGCGGTTTCCTCTTCCCGCGTCGCCTCCGCCAGTTCCAGCGCCGTCGCCATCCCGACGATACCAGGGACGTTGACGGTGCCGGGGCGGCGGCCCCCCTCGTGCCCCCCGCCGGTGATGGGGGGAATCAGCGCCAGCCCCCTCCGGACGTAGAGGAGCCCCACGCCTTTGGGGCCGTAGAACTTGTGGGCTGAAAGGGCCAGCAGGTCCACGCCCAGCGCGTCCACGTTGATGGCCATCCGCCCAGCGGCCTGGACGGCATCCGTGTGGAAGGGGATGCCGTACTCCCGGCAGACGGCGGCGACCCCGGAAATGGGCTGGACGGTGCCCACCTCGTTGCTGGCGGTCATCACGCTGACCAGGACAGTATCGGGCCGGATAGCCCGCCGGACCTCGTCGGGGTCCACCAGGCCATGTCCGTCCACCGGGACGAGGGTGACCTCAAAGCCGAAGAGGCGGTGGAGTTGCTCCACCGTTGCCTCTACGGCGTGATGCTCTATAGGGGTGGTCACGTTGTGGTTGCCGCGGCCGCTGCGGCGGGCCGCCCAGGCGACGCCGCGCAGCGCCAGGTTGTCCGCCTCTGTCCCCGACGCGGTGAAGACGATCTCCGAAGGGCGGCATCCCAGAATCCGGGCGACGCGTTCCCGCGCGCTCTCCAGGGCGGCGGCGGCCTCCTGACCCCACGCGTGGGCCGACGAGGTGTTGCCGAAGACGTCGCTCCAGTAGGGAGCCATCGCCTCCACAACCCGCGGGTCCACCGGGGTGGTTGCCGAGTAGTCCATATAGATTTTTCGCTTCGCCACTCCGAACCTCCAGCGCAAAAGCCTGCCCACCGGGCAGCAGGTTGCCCTCCAGTCGGATCCGAGGGGGGCCCGACCCGCGCAGCCCTTCAGTGAACGCCCCTACCTCCATCCCCCCTGCGCTACGCGCCCGACGGTTCACTCCATCCCCGGGAACCCCGTGATCGTCCCGAAAGCGCCGTAGCGCAGAAGGTCCATCATCCCGATCAGCAGGAGGGAGAGGGTAAAGCCCACCAGCAGGACGGGCAGAGCATCCCGCCAGCGGGTGTAGCGGTTCGTGCGCCCCAGAAACATTGCCGTCAGAACGGTAAAGATGAGCGTGAACATCGTCAGGACACCGGCCACGCTCACCAGGGCCAGAAGGGGAAAGAGAAGGGGGATACCCACCAGAACGAGTATGACCCAGGGGACCTCCAGCAGGAGCAGGATCAGCACATCCAGGCCGTCCCGAAGGGCCGGGGCCGGGGAAGCGTCCTGCCAGAGGGCAAAGTTGACCAGGGGCCAGAGCAGAGCGCTCAGAGCCAGCCCGTTCAGCGCCCCCGTAATCAGGCGCAGTTCCTGGCGCGGTTCGTAGAGGAGAGGAGCCCCCGTCATCAGGTCCCAGTAGGAGTTCAGGCCGTCCATCCCCATCCCGAGGACGAAGAGGGCCAGGAGGGCCAGGATGGGAGCGGGGGGAAATCCGGACTCCCGACGGCGCCCCAGGAGGACGGCCTGCCCAACCAGGCCCAGCAGAGCGCCGGGGAAGGTCCCCGTGCATCGGGCACAGAGGGGAAGTTGATGGCCCCCGATATGGAAGGAGTGGGACGGAATGCGGTGGCAGACCGCCGCGCCGATCCAATCCGCCTTGGTCGCCAGCCCTGGCGGCGTCAGCAGGAGGTAGGCTGCCAGAGCCGCGCCGGCCAGTCCGACGGCCGCCCAGCGAGCCCAGCCGCGCCCGCCCGGCGCCTGCTCCTTCTCGCGCGCGCCTCCGGCCAACCTCCTGCCTCCGTCTCCCTCTACCCGGCCATCCCCACGCCGGCCACCGGCGTCCCGCAGTTCGGACAGGTCCCCTCCGGCCGCACGCGGTTCTCCAGAACCCAGAAGCCCGCTCGGCGGATGAGCAAATGCCCACACGCATGGCAGCGGGTGTTCTCCTCACCCCCCCTGACATTGCCCACGTAGACATAGCGGAGTCCGGCCTCGTAGCCGATCTCCCGCGCCTGCTCCAGCGTCCGGATCGGCGTCGGGGGGTTGTCCATTCGGTAGGCTGGGAAGTACCGGCTGATGTGCCAGGGGGTCTCCGGCCCCAGTTCGTCCGCGATAAAGCGCGCGATCTCCCGCAGTTCCGCCAGGTCATCGTTGACCCCGGTCACCACCAGCGTCGTCACCTCCACCCAGATCCCCTTTTCCTTCATCGCCTTCAGGCTATCCAGGACCGGCTGGAGCCGCGCGCCTATGTATTCCCGGTAGGTCTCGTCCCGGAAACTCTTCAGGTCCACGTTTGCCGCGTCCAGGTAGGGGCCGTAGAGGTCCAGCATCTCCGGTGTCATGTAGCCGTTGGTGACGTAAACGTTGGCGATGCCGGCCTCACGGGCCAGCCGGGAAATGTCGTAGGTGTATTCAAAGAAGACGGTGGGTTCGGTGTAGGTGTAGGCTATACTGCGGCTTCCAGCCCGCTTCGCCGCCGCGACGATCCGCTCCGGGGCCACGAACTCGCCCGCGATGATGTGGGCGTCGCGAGGCATCTGAGAGATCTCCGCGTTCTGGCACCAGCGGCAGCGAAAGTTGCAGCCGGCTGTGGCGATGGAAAAGGCGGTGGAGCCGGGGTAGAAGTGGTACAGAGGCTTCTTCTCTACGGGATCCACGGCCTCGGAGACCAGGCGTCCGTACACCAGCGTGTAGAGCGTGCCACCCCGGTTCTCCCGAACGTGGCAGATGCCTCGTTTTCCCTCCGGAATCAGACAGCGGTGGGCACAGAGGGAACAACGGACCCGATTCCCTTCCAGTCGTTCATACAACATCGCTTCCCGCATCATATCCTCCACGAAGAGACCAGCCCCCAGGTCTGAAACGCCCCTCCGCCTTGCGTCGGGGCTCGCTACAAGACGCCGCCCGGCAGGCGGCCGCTACCCGCGCAGATACCGCAGCCAGAGATACCCCGTTGCCAGGAGCAGGGAGACGACGGTCGTCAGCGCGCCGTAGAGGAAGAAGCGCCAGAAGCGGATGGGGTGGCCGCTCCGCTCTGCCAGCGAGGCCACGACGACG
>DAOUBO010000161.1:0-2461 GCA_034432695.1 Anaerolineae bacterium
GGCCGGCTTCGCCTACGGCGAGGCCTTCCGCTACATCCGCTTCCATCCCATTGTGGAGAGTCTGCTGGCCGCACAGGCATAATTCCTGCGACCCTGCGACCTGCACGGAGGCAATCATGCCCCGACCTTCCCGCTACGCCTGGTTCGTCGTCACGGTCTTCTTCCTGTTTATGCTCCTCCATCAGGCCGACAAACTCCTCATCGGCCCCCTGACCGAGCCCATTATGCGGACTTTCGGCATCACCAAGACCCAGATGGGCGCGGTCTCTACCGGCGCACTGATTGTCGGTGCCCTCCTCTATCCTATCTGGGGCTACCTCTACGACCGGTATGCCCGCTCCAAACTGCTGGCGCTGGCGTCCTTCATCTGGGGTTCCACCACCTGGCTGAACGCCATCGCCCCCACGTATCCGGCCTTCCTGATCACCCGGGCCTCCACCGGCATAGACGACTCCTCCTACCCCGGCCTCTACAGCCTCATCGCCGACTATTTTGGTCCACGGATGCGGGGCCGGGTCTACGGCATCCTGCAACTTTCAGGCCCCATTGGCTACCTGCTGGGGATGGTGATGGCGCTGATGCTTCGGGACGTCATCGGCTGGCGGGGCGTCTTCTACATCACCGGAAGCCTGGGGGTTCTTCTGGCGGTGGTCATCTTCTTCGGCGTCCGGGAGATGCCGCGCGGCCGAAGCGAGCCAGAATTGGCCGATCTGGAGCAGATCGGCCTCTATCGCTTCAACTGGAAGACCGCGCTGGGGCTCTTTCGCATCCGCAGCCTGGTCCTGCTCTTTATCCAGGGCTTCTTCGGCGTTTTCCCCTGGAACACCATCACCTACTGGTTCTTCTACTATCTGGAGACGGAGCGGGGCTATTCTTCGGACGCGGTGCTGATGACGATGGCTCCGGCGGTGCTGGTGCTGGCTTCCGGCTACCTGGTCGGCGGCTCGCTGGGGGACTTCTTCTTCCGGCGGACCCCGCGCGGCCGGATGCTGGTGGCCTCGTCGGCGGTCCTCGTCGGCGCGGTGCTGCTCTGGATCACCATGGGCATCCCGGCTCAAAACCAGTTCCTTTTCCTGATTATGCTCTGCATCACTGCGCTCTTCATCCCCTTCGCCGCGCCCAACGTGACCTCGTCCATCTACGATGTGACGCTGCCGGAAGTACGGAGCACGGCGGCGGCCGTGCAGTACTTCATTGAGTCCGCCGGGGCAGCGACGGCGCCCCTGCTGGCGGGCATCATCGCCGACCGCTACAGTCTGCACGACGCTATTCTCTGGATTTGCGTCTCTACCTGGATCATCTGCGCCCTCTTCTTCTTCGCCGCCGCTTACCTGGTGCCGCGCGACATCCGGACCCTGCGGGCCCAGTTGCAGGAGCGGGCCCAGCAGGAGCGGGCGCGCGCCGCTGCTCCCGCCGACTGAAAGAGGGTGCGTATCAACAAACCGGGGGCAGACGACAACGGCCGTCTGCCCCCGGTCATCTCTGCTGCCAGCCGATCGTCGCGGCCTCTACGTGCCCCCTCCTGGCCGGAACAGTTCTCCTGCCTCCTTCAGCACTCGCCGGACCCCGGCCAGAAACCCCGCCGCCCGGATCGTCGGCGAGACGACATGGTGGGTCATGAAGCGGGTGGTCCCGCGCACCGTCGCCAGCGTGTCGTTCAGCGCCTCCATCATTGGCCGAATCTCATCCCGCAGGAGCGCGATCAGCGCCTGAACCTGGATCAGCAGGACCAGCAGCAGAACGCCGATGAGGAGCGTCTCAAAGGCAACCAGGATGATGGCGGCATCCCGCAGGAGCGAAACGACGGCCGCCCCCGGTGTCGGCTGAGCGGGGGAGCGATAGGCCTCCACCGCCAGAACCACCAGCAGAGCAACTATGCCCACCAGCACCACGCCGACCACGGCCAGGCTGATGATCAGATTCCGCCTCAGACGCTCCTCTCCAGGCGTCGGAGCCGCTTCCGTAACCTTTTCCTCTGTGGACATCGCACCCCCCAATCCAGAATCGGCGTTCGTCCTCATCATCATTTTAGCCCTGTTCCCACGGAGCGCAAATGACGCCGCCTCCCAGAACGACTTCCCCGTCGTAGAGGACCAGGTACTGGCCCGGCGTGATATCCCGCTGAGGATAGGCAAAGCGGACGTGCAGGCGACCTCCGGGAAACGGGGTGGCGACGACCGGGGCCTCCTTATGCCGGTATCGGATCTGCGCCGTGGCCTCAAAGGGCCCCGGCGGCTCTTCCCCGGAAATGTAGTGCATCCGCGCCACCATGCACTCCGACTGTCCCAACTCCTCCGCCCGCCCGACGATCACGGCGTTCCGTCGGGGATCCAGCGCCAGGACGTAGAGGGGGTATGGCGCGGCGATGCCGATCCCTTTGCGCTGGCCGATGGTGTAGTGGTGCTGGTGGGCATGGTTGCTCTGCTGGTAGTTCTGGCGGTGGAGGCCTATCGCTCCCCCG
>DAOUBO010000162.1:0-1577 GCA_034432695.1 Anaerolineae bacterium
CGGACCGGGAGCCAGGCGAAGGGGTGGGCCAGGATGCCCCAGAGGGGGTGGCCGAAAATCCCGCCGGGGAGTTGAATCTCCAGCAGATAGGCCATCGTCTGGAATGTGGCAAAATCCCCGCCGCCCCAGAGGAGGCCGGGGGCGAGGGTAGCGGTGTAGAGGGCAAGAGCCCCGACGAGGACAGATAAAGGGAGAAAAACGGACCGCATAGCAGGTCTCCTATGGCCTGCGCTCAAATCGGCGAACCGTCAATTTGTACCGATAGGCCGGGCGACGAAGCAACCACTCTTTGATGCGCATATAGAGCGGGTCCTGTTCCACATATCCCTTCTCCTCCACCAGCCGATAATTTGCGGAGAGCCAGTTCAAGACCTCCACCGGTGTGGCTTCCCTGGTGCGGTCTCGCCCGATGGTCACCAGCCAGACACGGTTAGGGGCATGCTCGCTCAAAAAGCGGATCACCTCGGCTGTCTGGGCGGCTTCCAGATAGGTGGCCTCAGACCCCTGTTGTTGAAAATAGTAACTGAAACCGCTATCCCATTCGCCGATCACCACGTCTCCGGAGCCGGCTTCGGCCGCGATCTCCCGGGCCACCTCCCGGGCGGGGATAATGTAGTTCGGGTTCAGGTACTGCCGTCCGGCATAGCCGTTGATCAGGGAGACCATCCACGTCAGACCGATCAGGGTTCCCAGCGCGGCCTGCCAGAACCGGCTCCGCAGAGCGGACCAGCCAGCGCTTCCGAGAAGCGTCAGGTATGGAAGAACAAAGAATGCCCGGACCGGCGCGTTCAGGAACGGAGTGCCAGTGGAAATGTAGGTCACGATAACAGCTGTCAGAAATATGGGCACACTCACCAGAGAAAGCAGGAAACCACGCTCTGCCCTGGGAAGGGAGAGGCAACCGTACGCTGCAAGCGCGAGCCACACAAGGGCAGCCGGGATCGCAGCAGGAAACCACGGGAAAATCGTTTCACCGACGCTAAAAGCATAAAAGGGATACAAGGACGCTAACAGCAGGCCACTGAGATGACCTGCAAAGTCAGCAGGGCCCATGCCTCCGCTACGGGCAACCTGGGCCGCCGTTACCGTGGCCCAGGGCAGGAAGCCGAGCGCCACCAGGGCCAGAACGATCAGCCATCTTCGCCGGGAGCAGGCATTTCCATAAAGTACTACGGCCAGCCCGTGGGCCAGGAGCAGCAGGACGCCCAGATAGAACGTGTACAGCAGCAGGACGGAGACAAGGCCATACCCGGCCCACGGGACAATTTTCTCCGAACGCCATGCTGAAAGGAGGAGATAAGATGCCAGAACTCCCAAACACAGAACCCAGGAATAGTAACGCGCCATCCGGGAGAATTCCACAAAAAAGGGGGAAAAAGCGAGGCCCGACAGACCGAGAAGGGCCACCTGGTGATTTCTCAGGCGAACGCCCAGCCTGTAGGTCAGCCCCAGAGCCACCATCGCCGCGAAAACGGACGGCCATCGGAGGACAAACTCGCTGGTACCCGCCGCTTCGCTCCAGAGCCTCACAAGGAGGAAGTAGAGAGGGGGATGAAGATCGGCCGCCACAGCCGGCG
>DAOUBO010000163.1:0-3072 GCA_034432695.1 Anaerolineae bacterium
GCCTCAGCTCTTCCCGGATCGGCCCCAGGGCGCGGATGGTCTCCACGAACTCGGCGGGCCCCTGGGCGAACTTCGGCGCCTCCGCCGAGGAGACCAGCCCAGCGCCACCGCCTGGGGCCAGCCCTCCGTCTTCGGGAAGGGGGCATCGCAGTGGCACTCCTCCGCCTCCTCCGCGGTGCAGGCCGCCCCCAGGATGTACAGGCGGTCGGGGTCCACCTGGTTCCGCTTGGCCATCTCCACCAGCGCGCGCAGGTCGCAGGCGCGGGCGACGATCCCGAAGCAGGCCTGCGGATAGCGCTTCTGGAGCAGGGAGACGACCGGAGCCAGCGGATAGCGAGGGGAGAGGACCAGTTCGGAGAGGTCGTCCCCCTGGCGGAAGAGATACGGCGCGGTGCCCACGACCGTCCGCCGCAGGCCGACAACGCCGTCCAGTTCGGGCAGTTTCTCCGCCACGTGGGCGCGCAGGGTGTCCAGAAGGTCGTTTGGGGTCATCCGCCGCGACTCCTCATCGGAAGTTGAGATTTGTCGGCATCGGACGCAGATAAACGCAGAAAGACGCAGATTTGAATCTGCGTTGAATCTGCGTTCATCTGCGTCCCACACCTGTGCCTACAGACGTTCGTTCAGCCATTCCGGATGCGCTCCCAGCCAGCGCCGATATGCCGCGGCGATGGTCTCCAGATCGGTCAGGCGCTGGCGGCAGATCTGGTAGAGTTCCTCCGGGCTCACCTCGTGGTAAAAGTGGACCAGTCGGTTCCGGTATCCCGCCAGCAGGCGCAACAGTTGGGCTTCGTCGGGAGAGAGCACTCCCCGCTCCCCCAGAGCGGCCGCGATCTCTCTGTACTCGCTCACCCCGACCCCGAAGCCTTTGGCCAGAATGTGCCGGCCCAGGTCCAGCAGGGCCTCCAGCGCCCGCCGCAGGCAGGACTCCGCGGCCCAGAGGTTGCGCCGGTCGCCGAAGAACGCCTCCCGGTCGGCCAGGGGGAGAGAGCGGATCTCCCCCACCATCCGCTCCACCCACGCCAGGCGGTCCGCGGCCACCCGCCGGGAGATCTTGCCGGGCGTCATACCTCTTCCCCCAGGATCAGCGCGATGCGCTCCCGCTCCAGCGGGGCCAGGTCCCCCGCGCGGCGCAGGACGTAGAGGTCGTACTCGTCGGCGTCGTCCTCGTCGCGGGCGTAGAGGCGCTCCCCACGGATAACCTCCGCCGCCAGAAAGGGGTCCGCGTCCTCCAGGGAGACCAGGTCCACCCGATGGACCCCGAAGAAGTCCTCCAGCGCGACGGCCAGCCGGACCTTGTCGTGGACGGAGAGGCGGACTCCCCGCGCGGGCTTCACCCCGATATCCAGGTCGGACGGGGCGGAGGCCAGGGCCGGGACCTCTCCCTCCAGCCACGCCCGTGCTTCCCGGGCCCGGCTGCCGAAGGCATAGAGAATCTCCACGCCGAAAGACTCGCAGAGGTCCCGGAGGAGCAGGCGACGGGTTACCATCATGCCGGAATGACCGTCTCCATCAAGGAAGGGGCTCCCGTATCCACGGCGAGCCGCTGAAGAATAGGGGGCAGTGGACGATTCAGGTCTTCATAGGCTTCCATGACCGCGCTCAGGGCATCCCGCACATTTTCCAGGGCTTCCTCAATCGTGTCCCCTTCCGTGACCAGTTCCGGTATCAGCGGGCAGGTCACCGTATATCCCCCTCGGGCTGTGGCTCAAACACCAGAGGCAGTTTGTACAATTTCCCAATCATTCCGCTCCCTCCTCCCACGTTCGGTGCCGAATGGCCTCCAGCCCATCACTTCGCGCAGGAAGGTGACCACTCCCGGGTGGGCTAACGCAATCCGATTATAGCCAGCGTTATCCGATCCGGCAAGCATGCCCGCCGCGCTACAGCCTCAGCTCTTCCCGGATCGGCCCCAGGGCGCGGATGGTCTCCACGAACTCGGCGGTCACCTGGGCGAACTTCGGCGCCTCCGCCGAGGAGACCCAGTCCAGCCGCAGCCGGTCCGGGTTGATGCCCACATAGGCCAGCAGGTTGCGCAGGAGCGGGATGCGTTTGGCGGTGCGGTGGTTGCCGTTGATGTAGTGGCAGTCGCCGATGTGGCAGCCCAGCACCAGGACGCCGTCGGCGCCGGCGCGGAAGGCCCGCAGGATCATCTCCGGCGAGACCCGCCCGGAGCACATCACCCGGATGGGCAGGACGTTCGGCGGCGATTTCATCCGCGCGATGCCCGCGTTGTCCGCACCGGCGTAGGAGCACCAGTTGCAGAGAAAAGCGACGATTCGGGGTTCAAAAGATGCGCTGTCTGTCATTGTTCACTCCCAGGGTGAATACGGAGTACGAAATACGGTGTAAGTGCTTGTAATTTCGTACCCCCTTCAGTCTTGTAATGTCGTACGGCTTTGGTGCCCAAATCTGGACAAGTTGAGCGGGTTGGAGTATCATCTGCAGGTATGAAGAGGAACAAGCGTACTCACCGCACACAACAAAAACAGCAAAAACGCAAGCAGAAGGCCCAAAAGGCCAAATATCGGTTGCGAAACTGGCGGGAATACGACCAGGCATTGGTCCAGCAAGGCTCTCTCTGCGTCTGGATCGCAGAAGACGCCCTGGCTGAGAGTGGTTTTATCAGGGCCCTCCCCATCGGGGCGCTCCATTTGCTATAGCGGTGTCGCCATTGATCTCGTGTTGACCCTCCGGGAAGTGTACCATCTTCCCAATGGGGCGGTAGAAGGCCTGGTGCGCTCCATTTTTCAGAAAGGGGGGGATCCCCTTGCCGGTTCCCGACCACACCCTCTCCCGGCGGGGCAAGACGTTGAGAGTTCGCCTTCCGAAGCGAGCCCGGGGCCCCCTGCACCTGGTTCTGGATAGCAGCGGGTTGAAAGTCTATGGAGAGGGCGAATGGGGGAAGTCCGGCAACACGGCTTTTCCAAGCGCCGGACCTGGCGCAAGGTTCACCTGGCTGTAGACACTGGACTTTGGACAAACTGAAAAGGCCAGGGAGAGCGCCTTACCCATGCTACATATGTGGGCTTTATCCATTTGCCAATGCCCATATATATGGGTGGCCTGTAG
>DAOUBO010000164.1:0-4879 GCA_034432695.1 Anaerolineae bacterium
CAGGAGCAGGCCCGGCGCCGGGCGGAGCGGGAGGCCGTCAACGCCCCCATCCAGGGCTCCGCCGCTGATATCATCAAACGGGCGATGCTCAACCTCCACCGCGCGCTGGCCGAGCGGGGCCTTGCCGCCCGGATGATCCTCCAGGTCCACGACGAACTGGTCCTGGAGGTCCCGCAGGAAGAACTCCCGGTGGTGATCCCGCTGGTGCGGGAGATGATGGAATCCGCCTACCCCCTGCGCGTCCCACTGAAGGTGGATCTGAGCGTGGGGCCGAACTGGGGGGAGATGGAAGAGATCGGTTAACTTCACCTCCCATGCCATCCCAGGAAGAAATTATCCAGACCCTCCAGAAAGTTCCCCTTTTTTCCCGCCTGGGCCGGCCGCAGTTGCGGAAGATGGTTGGCCTGGTGCGGGAAGCCACCTACGCCCCCGGCGAGACCATCTGCGTTCAGGGAGAGCCAGGCCATCGCTACTACATCCTGCGCAGCGGTCTGGTTCGGGCGACCCGGGTGGACCCGGAGGGCCGCACTGCGGAGGTCCGGCGGTTGGGCGCAGGGGCTGCCTTTGGAGAGACCTCCCTGCTCCTGGGCGACGTCCACGACGTCACCGTGGAGGCAGTGGAGCCGACCACCCTCTGGTACCTGGAGCGGGAGGAGTTTGAGAAACTGCTGGCCGCTGACCCTTCCATAGAGCGCGGCCTTCGGATGCGCCCCGACGTGGCGGAACGGCGGCGGTCCCCCCGCTTTCGCTGGCTGAGGCTGGAAGAGGGGGAACTGCTTGTCAAGGTGCTCCGTCGCCACTGGTTCTCCCTGGTGGACCGCCTTTTCCTCTCGGCCAACCTCGCACTGCTGCTCCTCTTTCTGGGCGTCCTCTTTCTGGTGGTCCGGGAGGCCAGCATCGCCCTGGCGATCGCGGGCGTGCTCCTGCTGGCGGGCTCCGTGGTCCCTCTGCTCAGCATCGGCTACCACTGGATGGATTGGGCCAACGACATCTACATCGTCACCAATCGGCGGGTCCTTCACCGGGAACGCATGGGGGCCCTGCTGACCCAGGAGAACATCTCTGCGGCCCCCCTGCGGGCCATCCAGAACGTCCAGGTGCTTCAGACCGGGTTGATCGGCCGGCTGCTGAAATTCGGCGACCTGATCGTGGAGACCGCAGGGGCAGCAGGGCAGGTTGTCTTTCACGACATCCCGGATCCCTGGAGCGTTCAAAAGGTCATTTTTGAGCAGCGGGCGCGGGTTCTGGCCCTGGAACGGCTTCAGACCCGGGAGGAGATCCGTCGGGCCGTCCGGCGGCACTTCCTGATGGAAGGGGGGGAGGAGGAAATCCCGACCCCCGTGTTCCCTGCGCCCGTCCGAGAGGGGTGTCTGGCGTGGCCTGTGTTGGTCCTCCGGTATTTTTTCCCCCCCACCTGGCACCAGGAGGGCCCTATTATCACCTGGCGACGGCATCCCGTCACGCTTCCGCGAGCCATTTCCCTCCCCGTTCTGACCGGGGTTCTCCTTACGGTGACGGTTGGCCTGGTGGAGCAATTTGCCGGGCACTTCGTCCTTTCCATCGCTGCCCTGTACGGGGTTGCCCTGGTGGCCGTTATCCTCTGGTTCCTCTGGAGGTTTGAGGACTGGCAGAACGACTACCTGCAGGTCACAACAACCCGCCTGATCCAGGTGGATCGGTTGCCCCTCCTGCTGCGGGAGAGCCGTCGGGAAGCGGGCCTGGATCAGATCACCAACGTCCGCTTTGAGCAGGGGGTTCTGGGCCGGCTTCTGGGGTATGGGCACATTTTTGTAGAGACGGCGGCCCCGGCGGGCACGTTTCAATTCCGTTACGTAGGGCGCCCGCAGCGGGTGCAGCAGGAGATCTTCGCCCACATAGAGGCCGCCCGGCGGCGGCAACAGGGGGAAGAGGCCCGACAGCGCCGTCGGGAGATGCTGGAGTGGCTCAGCGCCTACGATGATATCAGCGGCGGAGCCCTGGATGGGGGCGTTGACGGCCTCCCGCTCCGCCCGCCGCCGGGCCTGCTCCTGGGCTGGCGAGACGCTCTGGAGGACCGGGAAGTACCGCCGTCGGCCCAGAATCGTCTCCACGTACCCCTGATTCTTGGCCTGGGCCAGGGTCCGCTCCAGGTACTCCCGCACCTTCGGGAAGCGCCCGAAGTACTGGGCGACGAAGTTCTCGGCCTCCATCTGCGGGATGCCCGCGTCCCGCGCCAGCCGTCCAACGCTCATCCCATAAATCAGGCCAAAGTTGACCTGCTTGGCGAAACGGCGCTGCTCCGGGGTGACCTGGTCTATCGGAATATCAAAGATCGCCGCGGCAGTGGAGGCGTGGATGTCCTCCCCGCGCGCGAAGGCGGCGATCAGGCCGGGGTCGCCGGAGATGTGGGCGAGGACCCGCAGTTCAATCTGGGAGTAGTCGGCGCCCAGGAGGACCCAGCCGGGCCGGGCGACGAAAGCCCGCCGCACCTGCCGACCCAGCGGGGAGCGGACGGGGATGTTCTGGAGATTGGGGTCGGAAGACGAAATCCGCCCGGTCACCGTCCCGGTCTGGTGGTACGACGTGTGCAGCCGCCCGGTGGCCGGGTTCACCAGCGCGGGGAGCGCGTCCACGTAGGTGGACTTCAGTTTCGCCAGTTCCCGGTGCTCCAGGATGAGGTCCACGATGGGATGCGCGCCTCGCAGGGATTCCAGCACTTCCGCCGTCAGCGAGTAGCGGCCCGTGGAGGTCCGGGGGACGCCCTTCGTCGGGAGCCGCAGGACGCCGAAGAGGACCTCCGCCAGTTGCGGGCCGGAGTTGACGTTGAAGGGCATCCCGGCCATCCGCTGAATCTGCTCCTCCAGTTCCGCCATTCGCGCGCCCAGTTCGGCGGACATCCCCTTCAGGAAGCCCACGTCCAGCGCTACCCCCGTCATCTCCATCTCCATCAGGACTTCCACCAGCGGGAGTTCCATCTGCTGGAAGAGGTCCCAGTGGCCCTTCTGGCGCAGTTCCGGCGCAAGGACGCGGACCAGCCGGGCCGTCATATCCACGTCGGCGGCGGCGTAGGCGGCGGCGTCCTCTATCTCCACCTCCGCCATCGTAACCTGCTTGCGCCCGGAGCCGATGAGGTCCTGGATGCTGGTCATCTCCACGCCCAGCCGGATGAAGGCCAGGTTCTTCAGGCCCAGGTTGTGGCTGGCCGGGTCGCAGAGCCATTCGGCGATCATCGTATCAAAGGCCAGGCCCCGGACCCGGACGCCGTGGCGGGCCAGGACGGCCATATCGTACTTGGCGTGGTGGGCCTGCTTGGGGACGGAGGGGTCCTCCAGCAGGGGCCGGACGGCGTCCAGGACCTGCGCCAGGGGGAGCTGGCGGCCCCGCCGGTGGCCGACGGGGATGTACCAGCCCTCCCCCTCCCGGTCGGTGAGGGCCAGGCCCACCAGGTCGGCCCGCATGGGGTCTTCGGAGGGGGGCTCGGTGTCAAAGGTGACGGCGGGGGCGCGGGAGAGCCGCTCCACCAGCGCGGCCAGTTCCTCCGGCTCCCGGACGATGTGGGGGACGGTCGGGACGGCCCGACGGGCGGGCCTCTTCGGCTCCGACACCTCAAAGAGGGGGAGTTGGGTGGGGCCTGAACGCCACTCCGCTTCTGAACGCCACTCCGCTTCGCTACGTGGCTCACTACGAGAACGCCACTCCGCTTCGCTGCGTGGCTCACTACCAGCGGGCAGCCGGTCCACCAGGGAGCGAAACTCCAGTTGGCGGAAGAGTTCGATCACCCGCGCCCGGTCGTAGTTGCGGACGGTGCACTCCTCCAGGTTCAGCCGGACCGGCAGGTCGGTGCGGATGGTCGCCAGTTGCTGGCTCAGGAAGGCGGCGTCCCGGTTCTTCTCCAGCGCCTCCCGGTAGCGGGGCGGGGTCACCTCATCCAGGTGGCTGTAGATTTCCTCCAGGGAGCCGTACCTGCGGAGGAGTTCGGTGGCGGTCTTCTCGCCGACGCCGTTGACGCCGGGGATGTTATCGGACTTATCGCCGACCAGGGCCTTGAAGTCCCTGAGCTGGGAGGGAGAGAGGCCGCCGTAGCGGGCGCGGACGGCCTCCTCGTCGTAGAGGGTGCCGTCGGAGAGGCGGCGGCCGGCCAGGAAGACCTTCACGCCCGGCGCGACCAGTTGCAGGAGGTCCTTGTCCCCGGTGACGATGACCGTCTCCAGGCCCTGCTCGGCGGCCTGCCGGGCCAGCGCGCCCATCAGGTCGTCCGCCTCCACGCCGGGGACCTCAAAGATGGGGATGCCGAAGGCCTGGACGATCTGACGGATGCGGTCCATCTGGACGCGCATCTCGTCCGGCATGCGGTCCCGGTGGGCCTTGTAGTCGGGGTAAATCTCATCCCGGCCGGAGTGGCCCGCGTCAAAGCAGACGGCGATGTAGTCGGGCTGGAGTTCCTGGAGGATGTGGAGAAGGGTGGAGGTGAAGCCGTAGGTGGCGTTGGTCGGTTCGCCGTCGCGGGTGGCGAAGCCCTCCAGCGGCAGGGCGTGGAAGGCCCGGTAGGCCAGGGCGTGACCGTCTATGAGAACCAGGCGCATAGCGCAGGACACAGGCGCAGGAAGCGGGTTGGCCGATTTTCTCCGGAAGAGCCCCGGTGGGGAATCGCTTTGCCCCCACCGGGCTCTCCCAGGATCAGAGGGCGCTGTGCCTGTAATTATACCACAGATGAGTCCACTGCAAAAAGGTCATTTTGCGGGGCACGATATTGCAACTTGAAAGATTATGGCTCTTTGGGAATTTGCGTGGGGCGTTGCCTGAATGTAGCGCAGGCCGCCGGGCCTGTATCCTCACCCCTCCCCCGCCACCTTCGGCGGCACCCCCTCCCCTCCGCCCCGGCCCCCGCCCCCCCCCCCGC
>DAOUBO010000165.1:0-1609 GCA_034432695.1 Anaerolineae bacterium
ACCTGGCCCCGCCCACGCTGACCAAAGCCTTCCTCTCCGATCCGGTCGCGGTCGGCGGCACCTCCACCCTGGTCTTCACCCTGAGCCACACCAACTCCGTCACGCTGACCGGCGCGACCTTCGGTGATTTCCTGCCCGCCGGCCTGCAGATTGCCGATCCGCCCAACCTGAACAGCACCTGCGGCGGGACGTTGAGCGGCGCGGTGGCGGGCAGCACTGCTATCACCCTGACCGGCGGCACCATCCCGCCCAGTGGCTCCTGCACCATCAGCGTGGACGTGGTGGCGACCACCGCCGGGCCGCACCTCAACGTCAGCGGGTTCATCTCCACCACCGAGACCGGCGTCAACACCACGACCACCGGCTACGGGAGCGACTCGCTGACGGCGCTGCTCCCGCCCACCATAGAAAAAACGTTCAGCCCCAACCCCATCGTCTCCGGGACGGTCTCCACCCTCATCTTCAACATCGTCAACCCGAACGTGGATGCCCAATTGACCGGCGTGGCCTTCACCGATACCCTGCCTTCTGGCGTGGTGGTGGCAAGCCCGCCCAACGCCTCCACCTCCGGCTGCGGCACACCCACGTTCAATCCCACCGCCGGAGCAAGTTCCATCTCGTTCTCCAGCGGCACCATCCCTGCCGGAGGCACCTGCACCGTCCGGGTGGACGTCACCGCGCCGGCGGGGGTCTACACCAACACCACCGGCCCGGTGACCGCCGACATCACCGGCGGCACCGACACCGCCTCCGATACCCTGACGGTCCGGGACCCGGTCTTCCGGCTGGGGGTTGAGAAACAGGTGGCCACTTCCGGCAGCGGCCCCTGGCGGGAGTTCGTGCCGGTGGAGGCAGGACAGAATGTCTACTACCGCTTCGTGGTGGAAAACACCGGCGACATCACGCTGACCAATGTTGTGGTCACCGACACCGTTCTGGGAGACCTCTCCTCCTGCTCCTGGGCGAACGGGAACGGGGTTGCCCTCACCCTGCCCTTCACCCTGCCCGTCCCCGGCGCCGATGAGGGTCACATCGCCTATGGGGTCTGCGGCCCGGTCACGGCTCAGGAGGGCTGGCACACCAACACCGCCACGGCGGTGAGCGCCCAGACCTCCCCCATTACCGACACCGCCTCCTATGCCACCGTCGGCCTGGCGCTGGCGAAGCGGGCGGCTGGGCCTTACTACCAGGCCGGGGATGTGGTGACCTACACCTACGTGGTGACGAACACCGGCTATGCGCCGCTGCAGGGCCCGGTGACGGTGACGGATACCAAGACGACGGTCACCTGCCCGGCCGTCACAACGGTGGTCCCCGACGGCGACAACTTCCTGGACCCGGGCGAGGCCATCACCTGCACGGCATACTACACGGCCACGGACGCCGATGTGGCTACCGGGGCCATCACCAACACGGCCCGCGCCTCGGTGGAGGGGTTCTACTCCAACTTCGCCACCGTGGTGATCCGCAGGGGTAACCCCACGGCGGTGGAGGTGGTGGACTTCCGGGCCGGAGGGTCTCCGGTGGCGACGGTGGGCCTGGGGGCAGCGGCGGCGGCCCTGGTCGGAGGGACGCTGGCGGGGCTGCGGCGCCTGCGGATGCGGCGGCC
>DAOUBO010000166.1:0-13657 GCA_034432695.1 Anaerolineae bacterium
CCCGCCCTACCTGTAGGTCGGATTGCTAATCCGACCCTGTCGGATTGCTAATCCGACCTACCTGTTGCCAATCCGACCTACCTGTTGCCAATCCGACCTACCCGTAATTCACTGGTCGGGCCCAGGCCTGGGCGGGCCGGAGCCGCTCCCAGGTCTCCGGACCCATCTTCTGGACGTACTCCGCCCGGTCCCGGACGCCGTAGACCCACTCCTCCAGCCAGGCGCGGGTGGCGGCCTCGTCCCGGCTGATCTCGTCCCAGCGCAGGTAGAAGTCGTTGTCCCGGTCGTAGTAGCCCTGGACGTAGGAAGGGTGGGCGCCGTAGGGTTCGTGGACCACCGCGTCCACGATCAGGCCGGGGATGAGGGTCCGGTTGGGGTCGGAGCGGATGACCTCCTCGTCCACGATCTCCTCCACCACGACGATGACGTGCTTCGCGGCGAAGGCGGCCTCCTTCTGGGCCCCCAGCAGTCCCCAGATCTGGGTGTTGCCGTTGACGTCGGCCCGCTGGGCGTGGATGATGGCGACATCCGGGTTCAGGGGCGGCACCACCGCGACCGGGCCGTCCCCATACGGGCTTTCCACAAACTGGATGCGGGGGTTGACCTTCGGGAGGTCGCTCCCCACGTAGGAACGCAGGGGGAAGAAGGGGAGACGGTAGGCCCCGGCGATGTAGCGCCCGACCATTCCGAAGTGGGAGTATTCCTCCAGTTCCAGGGGGTTCGGGATGCCTTTCTCCACCGCCCGCCGGACGGCGTGGAGGGGCCCCACGCCGGGGTTGCCCAGGTACGAGAAGACCAGTTTGCGGGCGCAGCCGGCCGCGACCATCTGGTCGTAGACCAGGTCGGGGGTCATCCGGCAGAGGACCAGGTCGCGCCGGCCCTGGCGGATGATCTCGTGGGCGGCGGCGAAGCCGATGCAGGCGGTGAAGCCCTCTATGGCGACGGTGTCGCCGTCGTGGACGTAGGTGGCGATGGCCTCGCGCATCGTGGTGAGTTTGCTCATCGTTCTTCCTCTCCGGGTTCGGGTTCCTCCGATGGGGTGGGGGACCAGCGGTAACTCAACTTGTAACTGCGGGCGATCATCAGCGTCTGGGTGGAGCGAACACCGGGGATGAGGTGGATCTGCTCCAGAAGGAGATGGGTCAGGTGGACCAGGTCGCGGCAGAAGACCTCCGCGATCAGGTCAAACGCACCCACTGTGAGCACCAGGTAACTGACCTCCGGGAGGAGAGCAATAGCCCGCGCGACCTCATCGGCGGTGCCCGGCTGGACATTGATCCCGATGATGGCGGGGGCCTGGAACCCCAGCGCGTAGGGGTCTACCACCCCCACCGTACGGATGACGCCCTCTTCTACCAGAGCCCGGTAGCGGTTGCGGACGGTGGTCTCGGAGACGCCCGCCAGCCGGGCGATGTGGGCGAAGGGCGTGCGCCCGTCTTCCTGAAGGGTCTGCAGAATCAGCCGGTCCAGTTCGTCCATTCCATTGCCCCATGTGCGTTTCAACGGGATGTGCATATTTTAGCACAGAAACCGCCTGTCAGCAATCGTTTTGGTGCGGTTTCCGGCGAAATTCCGGCCGGATTCTGTGGAATGGAAAAAACAGTTCAACAGGCGAGGTAGGCCCGGTTTGACGGTGGGCAGTTTCTGTGTTATGATAACCACCCGGAATGACAACGACCCTTCTGCTCATCCGACACGCGACCAACGACCTGCTGGTGACGCATCGGCTGGGGGGCCGAATGCCGGGAGTTCACCTGAACGATCAGGGCCGCGCGGAGGCCGAGGCTCTCGCCGACCGGCTGGCGCGGGTGAACCTGACCGCCGTCTATTCCAGCCCGATGGAGCGGGCGCTGGAGACGGCTCAGGCCATCGCCGCGCGGCACGGCCTGGAGGTGCGTATCCATCCGGGTCTCCACGAGGTGGACTGCGGGCAGTGGAGCGGTACGCCCATCAGGGACGTGCGCGGCGACCCCCGCTGGCGCGCGATAGAGGCCTACCCCATCCTCAACACCTATCCCGGCGGGGAGACCATCTGGCAGGTTCAGGTCCGGGTTGTTGCCGCGCTGGAGGAAATCCGGGCCGCCCACTCCGACCAGACCGTCGCTATCGTCTCCCACGCCGACCCTATCCGGGCCGCGGTCGCCCACTATATCGGCCTTCCCCTGGACCTGTTCCGCCGCCTGTTGATCTCCCCTGCTTCGTTGACCGCGCTGGCCTTTGACCCGCTCCCCTTTGGGGAAGGCACCCTCCGCGTCCGGCTGATCTGCCTCAACGATACGGCCCATCTGGAAGGGAGGTGAGAGGACTACAGGGCGCCAAAACGTGGGGCGTGAGGCGTGAAGAGCGAAGCGTGAGACGTGAACTGCGTTCATCGGTGTCTGTTTCTGGACGGGGGAGGATAGCGCCTGGCCCGACCGGATTCCGAACTCCGGCCGGGTGACGAGGAGGCGGTTCCCCGCCGCGAGGCGGGGCTAACCGTGGGCAGGTTGAACCACGGGAAAATCGGAGAGATCGGCGGATGCCGCCCGGGGCTGGTCACGCCCCGTGTCTTCCCCTCGCAAGGCGAAGTCGCCCCCACAAAACCGCTGGGCAACCGGCGGGCCAAAAGGGGCGACGGTGACCGCTCATGCCCCCATCAGGGGCCTGGCGCGCCCCTTCCACGCTCGCGCTTTGCCCACCTTTATCGTTGCCTGCTTGTCTACTCTTTCTCCTGGAGGAGCCATGTGTGGTATTGTCGGCTACGTCGGTTTTCGGAACGCCACGCCCCTCATCCTGGAGGGGCTTCGTCGCCTGGAGTATCGGGGGTACGACTCCGCCGGGCTGGCTGTTCTTCAGCCCGACGGGACCATCGGCGTCCGGCGGGAGGCCGGGAAACTGGCCGCCCTGGTGGAGAAGGTTCAGGCGGACCCTATCTCCGGCTTCATCGGCATCGGGCACACCCGCTGGGCCACCCACGGCCAGCCCTGTGAGCGCAACGCTCATCCCCATCTGGGCCCCCGTAGACAGGTCGCCGTCGTCCACAACGGCATCATTGAGAACTACCGCGCCTTGCGGGAGGAACTGGAAGCCGAAGGCCATGTCTTCACCTCCGACACCGACACCGAGGTCGTCGTCCATCTGGTGGAACTCTATCTGGCGGACGGTGCGGACCTGGAGACGGCGGTCCGTCGCGCCCTCTCCCACGTGAAGGGGGCCAACGCTTTCCTGTTCCTCAGCGCAGCCCACCCCGACCGGATCATCGGGGTACGCCTGGGGAACGCAGGGGGGCTGACCGTTGGCCTGGGGGAGGGGGAAAACTGGGTGGCTTCCGACATCCCCGCTATCCTGGAGCACACCCGTCGGATGGTCTTTCTGGAGGATCGGCAGATGGCCATCGTCCGGCGGGACGGGGTTCGGGTGGAGACGCTGGAGGGGGTTCCTGTTCCCCTGCGGGTCCACGTCATTCCCTGGGACCCGGTTGCCGCGGCGAAGGAGCCCTATCGTCATTTTATGCAGAAAGAGATCTACGAGCAGGCCCGCGCCATCACCGACACCCTCCGCGGCCGGGCCGACTTTGAGAACGGGCGGATCCGTCTGGAGGCGCTGACGCTGACCCCGGAGGAGGCCCGGAGCCTGGAGCGGCTGGTCATCGTTGCCTGTGGGACCTCGGCCTACGCCGGCCTGGTGGGAAAATTTATGATTGAGACGCTGGCCCGCCTTCCCGTGGAGGTGGACTATGGCTCCGAGTTTCGCTACCGGGACCCCCTGTTGAACGAGCGGACGGCGGTGCTGGCGATCACCCAGAGCGGAGAGACGGTGGACACGCTGGCCGCGATGGAGGAGGCCCGACGGAAGGGGGCGCGCCTCTGGTCCATCGTCAACGTTATCGGGAGCCAGGCCCATCGCCTCGCCGACGGCCACATTCTCATGCACGCCGGGCCCGAGATCGGTGTCGCGTCCACCAAGGCTTTTACGACCAGCCTGGTGGACCTCTACCTGCTGGGCTGCTATCTGGGGGAACTTCGGGGCGTGCTGACCGGCGACGCGCTCCGTCGGCGGGTGGAGGACCTGGCCCTGCTCCCGGACCTGGTCGGGCGGGTCCTGCACCACGGCGATGAGTACACCCATCTGGCCCAGATATTCTACAACCGGGAGCACTTTCTCTACCTGGGGCGAGGCATTAACTACCCCATCGCGCTGGAGGGCGCGCTCAAGTTAAAAGAGATTTCCTACATCCACGCGGAGGGGTATCCGGCGGGGGAGATGAAGCACGGCCCCATCGCACTGATAGACGAGCGGATGCCCGTTGTTGCCATTGCGGTGCGGGACCATGTCTACGACAAGATGGTCAGCCAGGTTGAGCAGGTCAAGGCGCGGGGCGGCATTGTCATTGCCCTGGCGACGGAGGGAGACGAGGAGATCGCGGCCAAGGCAGACTACGTCCTGTGGGTTCCAGCGGCTCCGCCGCTCCTGTCGTCGGTGGTGAACGTCATCCCGCTGCAGTTGCTGGCCTACCATCTGGCAGTGCGTCGGGGCTGCGACGTGGATCAACCCCGCAATCTGGCCAAGTCGGTGACGGTGGAATGATGCCGAACGGGTAGCGCAGGACGTTGTGATTCCTGTTCGCCTTCGGCGGCGGCGGAGTCGCCGCCAGGGGTGATGAGAAAGTCGGGGGCAGGCCCCTCGCCGCCTGTGGCAACCAGGGGGGAATTTCGTGGCTCTTTGGGGGCCTGCAGGGCGGCGGGGGAGGCCTTTCCCCTCTCCTCTGGGTATGGAGAGTTGCCAAATTGCGAAATCGTGGTAGAATTACACTGCGCGGTGGGTGTGGCCTAAGGGTTAAGGCACCTGGTTGTGGCCCAGGAGAATGTGGGTTCGAGTCCCACCATCCACCCCATCAGGGGCGTACACCCGGTACGCCCCTGTTTTCTCCCCAAATGCCCCCGTAGCTCAACTGGATAGAGCAACGGACTTCGGATCCGTTGGTTGCGCGTTCGAGTCGCGCCGGGGGCGCTCTATCCTCCTCTCCAATTGCGGGTCCATTTCTCGCAAAGAGCGCAGAGTACACACCGGGCTCTGGATAAACCGCCAGGATGTAGCCGAAATTTTGTGCGTCCGATGCCCGGCCCTTGCCCCATCCTTTGCCCCAGCCTTTGTCCCCCTGAAGTTTGGCCTTTTTCGGAGCGGCGATAAGAAACTGGACTTTGGACAAACTGAAAAGGCCAGGGAGAGCGCCTTACCCATGACATGTGGGCTTTATCCATTTGCCGATGCCCATCTATATGGGTGGCCCGTAGGCCGAAATGAATTTTGGCTTACATCCCGGTGGGGTTTATCCAAAGTCCAGTCAGTACCCCTGGTTCCTCTACCTGTACCTCCGCACCGGCCACATCCTCCCCACCAGTGGCCTGAGCAAGCACGTGACCATCACCATGGGCATCCGGCTGGTGGCCGCCCAGAACCCCGTTCTGGATACGGTCACCCGGTTTGCTCCCCTGACCTATGCCGGCCTATGGGTCATCTATCTGGTGGAGTTTGTCCTGGGTGGGATGACCCTACCGCCGCCCCGCCTGCCATTGGGCTCCCTCTTCGGCGCTCCCCACTACACCTTTTCCCTCTGGGCCGTATTCGGACTGGTGGGGATGGTCGGGCCGCTGCTCTGGGCCGCCCGGCGTGCATGGGCGGTCCGCCGCTGGCCGCGCCTCCTGCAGGACCCGGCCCGGCGCCCCTGGGTCGTCTTCCTCCTCTGGCTGGTCGTCCATAACCTCTGTTACATCGCCTTCCTGCCCACGCCGGGGACCGCCAGCCGCTACGGCGCCATCAACCACATCGCCCTCTGGCTGGGGCTGGCCTCCGGACTCCGGGCCTTCGCCCATCGGCCCCGCCTGCAGCGGGTCTGGATGGCGGGACTGGCGCTATTGCTGGTCGCCGACGGCCTCTACTGGAACTCCGTCTATGACGCGAACCTGGAGCATATGCAGAACGTGCGTATCGCCGCCGCCCGCTTCATCCGGGACCGGGTTCCGCCGGAGGAATTGTGCGCGGCGTTTGACATCGGCGCCGTCCGCTTCTACGGCGAACGGCCCATCATAGACCTCTACGGGCTGGTGGACCCGGAAGTGGGCGACTGGTTCTATCGGGGCGAGATGGACCGGTATCTGGTGGTCAAAGGTGTCCGCTGCCTGGTCCTGCCCGACCGTCCCGGCACCACCGAGGACGGGTGGTTTGACCTGGGCACCATGCTGAGATTGACGACCAGTCCCCTGTTCACCTCCTCTCAACTGGCCCTCTTTGAGATTCGCCCGGACCGGTGGTTGCAGGGGTATCTGCCCACGATGAACTACCAGTCGGCCGTAACGGTGTACCGTCTCCTGCCGGTGCGGTCGCAACGTCCTCCCGGAGATTCCTGATGCGTATTGCGCTTCTGACCGACGCCTACTGGCCGGGCGTGAACGGCATCATCCGTTTCGTCTCCCTGCACAAGCGCATCCTGGAGGAGATGGGGCATCAGGTCTTCGTGTTCACGGGGGGACCCCCGGCCCCACAGGACGAGCCAGGAGTGGTCCGCTCCTTCGGGCTTCCTCACCCCGACCCCGGCTATCGGGTAACGCTGGGCTACTCCCGTCGGGCCGTCGCGCTGCTGCAGACGATGGACGTCCTGCATGCCAACCAGCCGGCCATGAGCGGCCTGCTGGCTCTGCGGTACGGCCGCCGGTTCGGCATCCCCGTCGTCCTCACCCTCCACAGCCGCTACGATCTGCTGTTCCGCAGTCGGCTGGGGGTGCCCCTGCCCATCGCCCGGGCTGCGATCGGCGCGTACCTGCGCTGGCTCCTCCCCCGCTGCGATCTGGTAACGGCACCCACGCCGGAAGCCCCGAAGGTGCTGGAGGACATCGGGGTCCGGGCCTGTGTGGAAATCGTCCCCTGCGGCGTGGAGTGGAATCGCCCACCCCGCAATGTGACCCGGGCCGAACTGGGCATCCCCCCCTCCGCGCCGCTGGCGGTGTTTGTTGGACGGGTGGTCGCCGAAAAGAACATCCGCTTCCTCCTGGAAGTCCTCTCAGCCCCGGAACTGAGCGAGGCCTGTCTTCTGGTAATCGGGGACGGCCCCGAACGGCCGGCACTGGAGATGACCGCAGAGCGTTTGGGATTAAATGGAAGAGTCCGGTTTATCGGGCAGATCGCGCCGGCAGAGGTGCCGGCCTACGTTGCGCTGGCGGATTTCTGCGTCACCGCGTCCAAAATAGAGATGCTCCCCACGGCGATTCTGGAGGCACTGGGGGCCGGGTTGCCGGTGCTGGGGGTGGACGTGCCCTGGATTCGGGCCGTCATCCGCTCCGGGGAGAATGGCCTGCTGGCCCCGCCGGACGACGCGGCGGCGATGGCGCGGGCCTGGGCCCGGCTGGCGCACGACCGGGAACTGCGGGAGCATCTGGCGGAGGGGGCCCACCGCACCGGCGAGCAGTACGATGCCCGCCAGGCGACGGCCCGTCTGGTGGCCCACTACGAGCGGCTGGTAGCCGCCCGCACATGAACCATCCCCATCTTGACAAAAACGAAAAACTGGATATAATTCCATTGTATTGAAGGAAAGTTCCATTAACTGGAACCTCCGGAGTTCATCCTTATGGAAACCTCCTCCCCGGTCAGGACGATTAACCGTCTGGTGGAGATTCTGGATAGTGTTTCCTCTCGCCCCTCAGGATGGTCCCTGGCAGAGTTGAGCAGTCACCTGGGACTCCCCAAAAGTACCCTCCACCGCTTTCTCGTCGCCCTGGAGACCCACGGCATCCTCCAGCGGGACCCGCGGGACCGCCGCTGGCAGCTGGGGTACCGCCCACTGCTCTGGAGCCGTCTGGCGGCCAACCACGGGGGGCTTCATCTGGTGGCGCGTCCGGTGATGGAATCTCTGGCCGCCGTCACGGGGGAAACAGTCCTCCTGACCGCCTACCAGAGCGGCGAGGTGATCTGCGTAGGAAAGGTGGACTCTCCCCACGCCGTCCGGCTGGCGATGGAGATGGGTACCCGGCGCCCGCCCCATGCCGGAGCATCCTCCAAAGTCCTGATGGCTTTTCTTCCCCCGGCCGAGGTTGAGGCCATTATCCGGCGCGGCCTGCCTCGTCTTTGCACAAATACCATTACGGACCCCCAGGCGCTTCGGGCCGAACTGGCCCGAATTCGGGAACAGGGCTATGCTTTCAGCGTGGAAGAGACCGATGTCGGCGCGTGGGGCGTTGCCACTCCCGTTCGGGACCCCCGCGGTGAGGTCATTGCCGCCATCGGGATCGCCGGCCCGACCTTCCGGCTGGACGAGGAGCACGTCCGGCAATATGTGCGCCTGTGTTTGCAGGCGGCGGAGCAAATCTCCCGCGCGCTGAGTCGGATTCACTTATCGGAAGGAGGTGAGGAGGAGGGAGAAACGAGAAACGTGAAGCGTGAAACGTGAAACGAGAAGCGTGAACGGTTGGTCTATCCCATCCCACCAGACAAAAGGAGGAAGACCATGAAAAGAGTGTGGCAGGTCCTGACCGTGCTGACGGTGCTCTCGTTCCTGGTTGCGTGCGGGCCGAAGGCCCCCGCGACGCCCAAACTCCCCGATAAAATCGTTGTCGGGTGTCTGGAGCCGCTGACCGGGGCCCACGCCGTCTTCGGCACCGAGGCCAAGATCGGGATGGAGATCGCCGTCCGCCACATCAACGAGTCGGGCGGGATCCAGTCGCTGGGCGGCATCCCGCTGGAACTGGTGGTGGAGGACGCGGGCGAATCGGCCGACAGCGCCCGGCTGGGCGCCGAGAGCATCATCAGCAAACACCGCCCTGTGGCGATCCTGGGCCTCTACATCAGCCGGATGACCATCGCCGCCTCCGAGGTGACGGAGCGGGAGAAAGTCATCCTGGTCGCCGACGCGCTGGTGGATAGCGTCACGCAGATCGGGCGCCGCTATCTCTTCCGCCCCGCCCCGAAGGCCAGCCAGCACGGGGCCACCGCAGTGGAGTTCGTGGTCGCTGCAGCCCAGAAGGCCGGCGTCCCCATGCAGCGGGTGGCCATTCTGAACGAGGACTCTTCCTTCGGGCGGAGCAACGCCATCGGCGCGGTGCAGGCCGCCCTGGATAACGGCCTGACCATCGTCTACCAGAAAGAGTACCCCTACGATATCGCGGACGCTTCCGCCATCGTCGCCGACATCAAGGCGGCCCGGCCCGACTTCGTCGTCCACTGCCCCTACTTTATGGACGCCATCCTCTTCGCCAACACTTTCAAGGAAGCCCAGGCCATTCCCAAGTTTGTCGCCGGTATGGGGGCCTGTGGCTACACGGACCCTGAATCCATCAAGGCGCTGGGAGGGACGGCGAACTACTACGTCAACACCTACAGTTACAACCCGGCCAAGAACACGCCTCAGAACCGGAAGTTCGTGGAGGAGTTCAAAGCCCAGGTCGGCCATATTCCGACCGAGGCGGCCGGGATGAACTACTACGCAATGTGGGTCCTCAAGGAGGCGCTGGAACTCTCCGGCCAGATGTTCCCCGATGATCCGCTGAACCCGGACAACATCCGGCAGGCCTTCCTGAAACTGGACCTGACCTCAGGCCCGGCCGTGGAGACCTATCCCACGGACCACATCGCGTTCACCGAGACGGGGGACAACCCCTACGCTCGCGCGGTGGTGCTCCAGGTCATCAACGGCGAGCCGAAGGTGGTGTACCCCTTTGAGTACGCCGAAACAGAGGCAGTGTTCCCGCGGCCGGACGCCAACTATTAGACCCAGCCGGGGCCGGACCCTCAGGGGGTCCGGCCCCCCATCTCTACCCCCATCGGAGGCAGGATGACCGATACGCTCCTGCAAAACCTCATCAACGGCGCGCTGACCGGGTGCATCTACGCGCTGATCGCCCTGGGCCTTTCCCTGATCTTCGGGGTGATGAACGTCGTCAACTTCGCCCATGGCGATTTCGTGATGCTCTCTATGTACCTGACGTTCTGGCTCGGCCTGGGGACTGGAGTGGACGCGGTCTTCACCCCGGTGGCAACCTTCCCGGCGCTTTTTCTGATCGGGCTGCTGACCTACTACGCTCTGATTGACCGGACCCTCCGTCAGCGGTATGTGACGCAGATCGCCGTAACGGTGGGTCTGATGACGTTTCTGCGGGCGCTGGCGCAACTGGTCTGGAAAGCACAGCCGCGCGCGCTCCCCTATTCGCTGATCCAGGGGGGTCTGCAGGTCGGCCCGTATACGATTCTGGCATCCCGCCTGGTCTCGGCGGTGGTGAGCATACTGGCCATCCTGGGGGTCTCCCTCTTCCTCTCCCGGACGTGGGCCGGGCGGGCCATCCGGGCCGCATCGGACGATCTGGACGCGGCGTCGCTGGTCGGCGTCCCCTACCGCCAGACGTACGCGCTGGCCTTCGGCCTGGGTTCCGCCCTGACGGCCATCGCTGGCGGCCTGCTGATGACGTTCCAGCAGGTGGACCCCACGATGGGAATCCGGTTCGGCCTGTTGAGCTGGTGTGTCCTGGCGATGGCCGGGCTGGGGTCCATTCCGGGGCTGCTGATCTCGGGCGTCATCGTCGGCGCCGCAGAGGCCCTCGGGATGTCCCTCTGGGACCCGCGGGCCCGGTCTCTCATCGTCTACCTGCTCTTCATCCTCGTCCTCTGGCTTCGTCCCCGGGGGCTCTTCGGGAGGAAGTGATGCGCGGGACTCGTGAGCGTCTGAACCGTCTGCTGCTGGCCGCCCTGCTGGGGATCGCTCTTCTCCTGCCCCTCTTCGTCCGGACCAACCAGTATACGCTGGTCCTGCTGACCACCATTTTGCTCTACGGGGTTCTGGCGACGGCATGGAACGTCATCGGCGGCCTGGCCGGTCAACTGGACCTGGCGGCCGGGGCCTATCTGGGGCTGGGCGCTTTTACGGCCGGCACGCTCCTGATCCGCTGGAACATTTCCCCCTGGCTGGGGATGATCCTGGGAGGGCTGATCGCAGTCGGGTTCGCAATGCTGGTCGGGTATCCCCTCTTCCGTTTCGGGGTCAAGGAGGTCTGGTACGCGCTCTCCTCCGCCGCGCTGGTGGAGGTCCTGCGGGTCGTCTTCCTGATCTGGAGCCAGGTGGGTGGGCCAGTGGAGCGCTACCTGCCGTACCACGAATGGTCCCTCTACCATCTTCGCTTCGCAACGTACCTGCCTTTCTACTACATCATGCTGGGGATGCTGGGGCTGGCCCTGGGGATCAACCACTGGATCCGCCATTCCAGGCTGGGATACTACCTGATGGCGCTGGGAGAGAACGAGGAGGCGGCCGAGGTTCTGGGGGTCAATACCCGGGCCTGCAAGTTGCAGGCGCTGGCCGTCTACGCCTTTCTGGTGGGGGTTACCGGCGGCATCTACGCCTGTATGTACGGCTTCATCCACCCCAACTTCTTCAGCGGCCCGATGAGTACGGAAGTCGCCATCCTGGGCATCGTCGGCGGGATGGGGATCACCTACGGGCCGGTGATGGCCGCCATCCTGCTGGTCAGCGTACGGGAGTTCCTGCGCGCCCGTCTCGGTGGCCAACTGGAGGGACTCTACCTGGTGGTCTATTCCGTTGTGCTCATCCTCATCGCCCTGTTCCGCCCCCAGGGGCTGGCCCCCCTGGTCCGCCAGGCGTACGACCGGGCGCTCTCCCGAGTCTTGAAGGAGTAGGAGCATGTCCGGACCGATCCTCCAGGTCTCTCATCTCACGAAGCGGTTTGGCAGCCTGGTCGCCCTGAACGACGTGAGCCTGGAAATCCGGGAGGGGGAGATTTTCAGCGTGATTGGCCCCAACGGCGCGGGGAAGACCACCCTCTTTTTCAACATCATCGGCCTGCAGAAACCCGATGAGGGCCGGGTCTTCTTCAGAGGGGCCGACATCACCGGGAAACCACCCCATACCATCTGCGATCTGGGCGTTACCTGCACCTTCCAGGTCCCCCGCGCCTTCGCCGGGATGACCGTGGAGGAGGCGGTCCGCGTTGGCGCATATAAGCGGTACCGGGGCCGGGAGGTGATGCGAAAGGTGGACGAGGTCCTTCAGGTATGCGGGCTGGAGGAGTGTCGTCGCCAGCCGTGCAGCGAGACGGGGCTGGCCCTGCTGCGACGGGTGGAACTGGCCCGCGCCCTCGCGACTGAACCGGCCCTTCTATTGCTGGACGAGGCCGGGGCCGGGCTGAACCCGATGGAATTGGCCGGATTGATGGACATCCTGCGCCGGCTGAACGAGGAGAAACGCATCACCCTCTGCATCGTGGAACACGTGATGCAGATGGTGATGGGCCTGGCACAGCGCATCGTGGTTCTGGACTACGGCGAGGTCATCGCAGAGGGTACTCCACGGGAGATCAGCACCCATCCACGGGTCATAGAGGCCTACCTGGGAAAGGGGGCTGTATGTTGAACGAACTCCTTCGCGTGGAAGGACTCTCCAGCGGTTATCACCGCGTCCCGGTCCTGAGCGACGTCTCCTTTCACATCCGCGAGGGGGAAATGGTTGCCATCATCGGTCCCAATGGGGCCGGGAAAACCACGCTGCTGAAGACGATCTCGGGACTGCTTCCGCCAACGTCCGGACGAATTTTTTTCAACGGGCGCGAGATCTCCGGTCAGCCCCCTCATGTCATCAACCGGTTGGGCATCGCCCACGTGCCGGAAGGTGGGCGGCTGTTCCCCAATATGACGGTGATGGAAAACCTGCTGATGGGCGCCTATGGCAATCGGGATGTTCTGAAGACGGGCATTCTGGACGAATTGTTTGAACTTTTCCCCCGTTTGAAGGAACGCCGGAACCAGTTAGCCCGGACGCTGAGCGGCGGTGAACGCCAGATGCTGGCCATTGCCCGCGGCATGGCTTCCCGGCCGCGGCTGTTGCTGCTGGACGAGCCCTCGCTGGGCCTGGCGCCCGTGCTGGTGGAGGCCATCTACGACCGGCTGCAGGCCCTGCGGGAGCGAGGGCTGACCATCCTGCTGGTGGAGCAGAACATCCACCATGCCCTCTCTCTGGCCGATCGGGGGTATGTGCTGGAGAATGGCCATATCGTGATGGAGGGCTTGTGCAGAGACCTTTCCCAGACCCCCCATATCCGGCAACATTACCTTGGTCTGTGAAGAGGACGAAGCATGAGCGACCGATCTGTGATTTTCTTCACTCGTGGAATCCCCCCGCCGAGTCGGCTGACGTCATCGTCATCCGCCATCCGCAGATCGGTTCGGCGCAGGTGGCGGCGGAGGCCGCGGAGCATCCCGTCATCAACGGCGGCGACGGCGCCGGAAAGCACCCCACCCAGGCGCTGCCGGACCTCTCCACGGTCCGCTCAGAGCGGGGCCGGGTGGACGGCCTGACCATCGCCCTCTGCGGCGACCTGAAATACGGCCGCACCGTCCACTCCGGGGTCTGGGTCTACCGCCACTACGACTGCCGCCTGATTCTGGTGAGCCCGGAAGCGCTGCGGATGCCCGCGGAGATCGTCGCCGCGCTGCGGGCCCAGGGCGTGCGGGTGGAGGAGACGACGGACCTGGAGGCCGCGCTGGCCGAGGCCGATGTCCTCTACATGACCCGCATTCAGAAAGAGCGCTTCGCCGACCCGGGGGAGTACGAGCGGCTCAGGGGCAGTTACGTCCTGACCCGGGAGATGATAGAGCGGGTCAACCCGAACGTGACGGTGATGCA
>DAOUBO010000167.1:0-1841 GCA_034432695.1 Anaerolineae bacterium
GCCCTTCCGGTACGGGTCCATAAAGGGCGTCGGGAAGGCCCCCGGCTCCACCGTCAGCACCTGGGGCCGGGCCTGCGGGCAGGCGACGATCTCAAAGTACTCGCCCCCGTAGATGGGGACAGCCGCCTGGACCGTGCGGGTCGCCTCGTCCAGCGTCATCGCGGTGACGTGCTCTATCAGGCCGCCGCCCAGCCGCTGGGCCACCCGGGGCGCCAGTTCCTGCCCCTGCCGGGTCGCCCCGAAGAGGATGACCTCCGGCCCCTCGGCCTGGAAGAGGTTGACCAGCACCTCCAAGTACGGCTCCAGGGCGAACGAGGCCAGGGCGGGGTGGTCGGCCACGCGGACGCCGTCGGCGCCGGCCTGGTAGAGGGTGGCGGCCAGGTCGGAGACGCCGTCGCCCAGCAGGACGGCGTAGACGTAGGCGCCCAGGGCGCCGGCCAGGTTGCGGGCCGCGCCAATGGCCTCCAGCGTCACCGGCGCGATGGCTCCATTCACCACGTCGGCGACGACCCAGATCCCCCCACCACCCTCCGCCTCGGTCACTTCCTCCTGCTGCGCCATCAGTAAATCCAGGAAGGATGCGTCCATAGGGTCCTCCGTGAGACGTGAAACGTGAGACGTGAAACGTGAAACGTGAGACGTGAAACGTGATGCGTGATGCGTGAGGCCGGAGTTACCGGGGCAGGTGGGCGCGCAGGGCGTCGGCGGCGGAGCGGGCGATCTCCTCCACGCTCCCGGTCAGCCGGACGCCGCGCTCCCGCTCCGGCGGGAAGTCCTGCCCGCGCCGCTCCAGCACGGGAGCCAGCGCCTCCGGCGCAACCAGGTCGGTCGCCTCCCACCGCTCCAGAGCGGCCACAATCTCGCCCACGCCTTTGTAGATGTTGATGAGGCGCCGGCCGTCGGGGTAGCGGAGTTTCAGCGCGCCGGGCGCAAAGGTGACCACCGCCGGTATGGGCGCCTCCACCCAAACGTAGCCACCGCCGTCCTGCCGGACCGCCCGCACAGCCCCATCGGCCACCTCCGCAGTCCAGGCGCCGACGATCTGGGGCCAGCCCAGCGCTTCGGCCAGGCGCGGCCCCAGTTGACCCTGACCGGTATCCAGCGTCGTCGCGCCGGTGAGGATGAGGTCAGCGCCGCCCAGCCGCTCCAGCGCGGCCAGCAGCACCCGGACCATCACGCCGTCATCCGGCAGGGCCATGGGCTTGCCCGCGATGTAGATGGCCCGATCGGCACCGCGGGCGAGGGCCTGCCGCAGGACGTCGTCATCGGGCAGGAAGGTGCGCGGCAGAACGACCACCTCGGCCCCCACGGCCTCCCTGATCCGCAGCGCCGCCTCCAGCGCGCAGCGGTCGGCGGGCTGCAGGATGTACTCCTCCCGGTTGACGAAGATACGGCCCGCTCGCGGGTTGACAACGATCCCGCGCGGGTCCAGAACCCGTCCGAGAATGACGATAATGCGCATCATTTTCCTCCTTGCTGACCTCCCTGAGTCGCAGGAGCAGGCGAACGGCCTCCTGCCGACCAGGCCGTCGTTGCGTCTCTCCGGCACCGTGTTATAAATATCTGCACAACCTCCAGGAAGCCCTCAGCGGTCTGCTGGAAGCCTGGCAGGAACTGGGGATAGAACCTCCTGCGGCTCTCCGTCCGTTCAGAGCCGACCGCCCTCGGTTCGGGCTCATCTGATAGGGATGCAAGATATTGCAACCTGAAAAATCGTTCGGGCAATCCGACCGCACCCTCACCCCCCCATAGGCGTTAAACTTAAGGGCAGTGCGGAGGCGGCTGGCCGCCCCAGTCCCGCGCGGGTCCAGAACCCGTCCGAGAATGACGATAATGCGCAT
>DAOUBO010000168.1:0-2569 GCA_034432695.1 Anaerolineae bacterium
CGGAACGAATCGTCGTAGGCGGCGGCGTTGCGCTCCAGAGAACAGCCGGGGTAGTAGGCGTACCGTTTCACCATCCCTCCTCCTTTGCCACCTCTTTGGCCCGGCGGAGGATGGCGCGCAGTTGGCGGATGCCCTGGATGCGCTTGGGGGTGAAGGACATCCGGCCCCGGGCGACCATACCCAGCATCAGGGGGGACATGCGGATACTCTGGATGGGGTGATGCCGGAGGTAGTGGCCGGTCGCCAGGCCCAGTTCAAAACTGCGCCCGTAGGTCTCCACCTGCCCGACGAAGGTCTCGGAGAAGCCAGTGATGGAGGCGGTGTAGTAGCCGGCCTCCACGGCCAGTTGTTTCAGGCGGTACATGATGTCCGTGATGGGGATCTCCTGCGGGCAGCGGATGGTACAATAGTAGCAGGAGACGCAGAACCAGAAGGTGTTGCTTTTCAGGACTTCCTCCCGCATCCCGGCCAGGATCATCGCGAAGAGTTCGCGCGGGGTATGGTCCATGGCGAACCCGGAGGGGCAAGAGCCGCCGCAGGTGCCACACTGGATGCAGGACTTCAGCCGCTCCCCGCCGGGGATGGCCATGACCTCTTCCAGGAAGGGGTTGGATATTGTTTGTTCAGCCATAGGCGTCTCCAGAGCCAGGGACTATCTAAATGCCGGGTCTCCCAGAAGGTAAAGCGGGGCGCTCTGCCACTTCGGGAGAGATTGGGCGGTGGCACCGGAGCCGGTGTTGGAGAAAGTCACGGCGCGCGCTTCGCGGGAAATCCCCAAGCCGCCATCCGGGCTCCACACCAGAACCTCCCACCGGTACTGCGTACCGGGATTTAAGCCAGGGGGAAGGTAAGTCACATTGACGCTTCCTACATATCCCAGCGGCTCGGTAAACACATACGGCTCCAGATCGGTCGGGTCGTACACGGCCAGCGAGTAACTGTCCGATGGAGTTGCCGGGCGCGGTGTCCATCGGAACGTATAGGGGAGCGATACCGTTGTGCTATCGGGTGGGGAGACCAGCGGGGCATCTGCAATGTCAAAGTCACCGATCGGCACAGCCGTGCCCGCTGTATATGAGGTTATCTCTCTGGTGCCCCACGCTCGCAGGCGCCCGGTTGTCCCCGCCATGTTGGAGTACAACACGTAGTAGCGCTGGCCCGGGCTCAGGCTGGGAGCGTTGGTGAAGGCGTAATTCCCATTAGAATCCGTGTAGGTGGTTGACCAGGTAAACCATTGGTAGCCGTTGAAGAAGCGCAGTTGGAGATACACATTGGCCGCTGGTGAACCGTTCAGGGTCACCCGACCGCAGATGCCTGTGGAGCAGGGTTTGAAGACCAGGGGCAGGTAAACCTGGTGATCCAGTTCCACAAATTCCAGCAGAAAAATTTGTCCTGCAGTGGTTCGGAAGGCCAGGACGTTCTTCCCAGCTTTGATGAAACTGCCCGGGCTTCCGGAGGCACTGGGTATCGTCACACTGCCGAGCAGAACGAAGGTAGACTGGTCAAAAATTTTCAACTGGATGGCGCCGTATCCGCTGAGGAAGTAGACTTTCCCCGCGTCGGAGTCCGGGCATACGGGCCCAGACGCAGCATATGTACCAACCAGGGTCAGAGTAGACGGGTCTATCACTGCTCCGGTCGTTGCGTAAATCAGGCCGCTGTCAAAACGAATATCAGTCCCGAACCCACTGATCAGCCCGGATTTAACAGAGGTGACCGTGACTCCGGAAACGGTTACCGACATCACCCGGAAGCCGAATTCCGTCGTCTCGTTGTTGTAGCCGTAAAGGATGGAAGGCGAGCCCGAGGGCTCAATGACGTTGCTACCTGTATGGCCTGGAGTCGTGGTGGGGCGCGCCACCCCGTTATCGTAAATGGCAACCCCCTCGTGGCGAGGGCTACATCCTGAGTTGCGGCGGGAAACTGCAACAGCGTCAGGATTCCCTTGCAGGACCACCATATCTTCGGCCAGCAGGTTGCCGCAGATATCGCTGCTGCCCAGGGAGAACTGAAGGCCAGCGGTTTGAGAGACCAGATCAACCCTTCGAACCGCTGCCGCCCCATCCAGACCAACGTAGAGGTATTGCCCGTCATCCGAAATGGCCAGCCGGTTGGGCTCGCTCCCAACGTATATAGGGCTGCCAATGGTCCCGGTGGGCACATCTATGGGCACAATTCGGTTTCCATAGGTTGGCCCGGCCGCGCTGGGAACGGAGGCGTAGATTTTCCCCCGAAGCGGGTCGTAGACCAGGTCGTTAGCGGGCAGGTCAATGCGTGTCACCCGGATGGCAACGGCGCCTCCGGAGGCCACGAAGTTCTGGACGGCCACCGGTTGGTCTGCCAGCCCCCGAGGGAGAGCGGAGAGGGCAAAAACCAGCAACAGAGGGAGACCAATGACCAGTTTGGTTACAGTGCGAAGCATTGTGGCCTCCTTAAGTTGAGTCGGTTCTCTGGGAATCATTGCGGGTTTATACCTCCAGAGCCTTCAACATCGGCACCAGTTTGTATTTCCGCTGGTGCTTCTCCAGCAGGGATTGGAGATACGCCTCCCACTGGGCCTTCCGGCCCG
>DAOUBO010000169.1:0-7039 GCA_034432695.1 Anaerolineae bacterium
GGTGGACCTGGTGCCGTTATCACCACCAACGCCGTTGACCCGACGGATAGAACAAAAGGGGCGGGTGTTGTATGAGGCTGGAAGAGCTTCGGGGGGGGCATCCGCTGGTCTGGGAGATTCGGGCGAAGGGGCACAGGTTGCGGTAGCGAGGAGGTGCGGATGATGGTTACCGTTCAGGTTGCCGGTCCAAAAGTCAAGCATCCGTATGTGACGTCCAGAAAGGGCGTTTGCGGCGGAAAGCCGGTGATCAAGGGGACGCGGATTCGGGTGGCGCAGATCGCGATAGAGTACGAGCGCCTGGGCTGGAGCCCGGATGAAATCGTTCGTGCCCATCCTCATCTCACCCTTGCGCAGGTGCACGACGCGCTTTCTTACTATTACGAAAATGCCGAGGAAATCAACGCAGAGATGATGAGGGACGAGCAGACGATAGAGGAGTTGAAGAAAATCTACTCGCGGGTTTCCGTACCGGTGGAATGAGGCTGCGCATCTATACCGATGAAAACGTGGATGTGGCAGTTGCGGAGGGGCTCCGGCGGCGGGGCATAGATGCCTGGTCGGCCCGGGACGCGGGGAACCTGGGGCTGAGTGATGAGGAACAACTGGAGTATGCGCGAAGAGAGCGAGCCGTGGTTTTTACCCACGATGTTGATTTCCTGCGGCTGGTACATCGGGAATGGGAGGAGGGTAGAGAGCACTGGGGCGTGATTTACGCCCGTGTCGGACAGTTGACCGTTGGCGAGTGCATTCGCCGCTTGATGGAGTACGCTCTGTTTATGGACGCCGAGGAGATGAAGAATCGGGTGGAATTTCTCTGATGGGGGAACGGATGACCCTGACCATCGCGCTGGCGGGCAAAGGAGGTACCGGAAAGACGACCGTCGCGGCCTGCCTCATCCGCTACCTGCTGGAGGAGCGGGGGGGCTCCGTGCTGGCCATTGACGCCGACCCGGCGATGAACCTGCCGCTGGTCCTGGGTATGGAGGTGGAGACCACCGTCGGCGACATCCGCGAGGATATGCTGGACCTGGTCCAGTCCAGCGGCGCGCTGGCGGGCTCCATGCCCGGCGGGATGAGCAAGCAGGACTACCTGGACTATCAGGTCAAGATGGCCCTGGTGGAGGGGGACCGGGTGGACCTGCTGGCGATGGGCCGCCCGGAGGGGCCCGGCTGCTACTGCGCGGCCAACCAGATGCTTCGGCTCATCGTGGACCGGCTGAGCGCCAACTACGACTACGTGGTCATTGACAACGAGGCTGGGATGGAGCACCTCAGCCGCCGCACCACCCGCGACGTGGACGTCCTGCTGCTGGTGACCGACCCGACCCAGCGGGGGGTGGCGGCCGCCCGGGAGATGGCGCGGATGGTCCCCGGGCTGGACATCCGGGTGGGGCGGGTCTATCTGGTGGTGAACCGGGTGCGGGATGGATTGCCGCCGCCGCTGGCGGAAGCCGTCGCCCGGACCGGCCTGGAACTGATCGGGACGGTGCCGGAGGACCCCGCGATGGCGGAGTTTGAGGTCAGCGGCCGCCCGCTGATCCAGTTGCCGCCGGAGACGGCGGTCTACCGGGCGGTGCGGGAGATCGCGCGGAGGGTGCTGGGAGGGGAGAAATGAGCACACGGTTTTTTTACGGCAATCATTCACCGAGGGGGAGACCTCTATGTGGCGGAATGTCCGGAGGTAGGTACGGTCAGTCAGGGATACACCATTGAGGAGGCTATCGCGAACTTATAGGGAAGCAACCGGGTTGTATCTGGAGGAGTTTCCCCTGCGGGAGAGAGGTCGTCCCTTCTGGACCACTTTTGAGGTAGCCGTTCATACCTGAACTGCGGCGGGTATCTGGCCGGGATACTATCCGCGCTCTGGAGCGGCTGGGATTCGTGCAGGTGCGCCAGCGGGGCAGCCATGGGGTCTTGAAAAACAGTAACTACCTGCCTCCCCCCTCCCCCCAGCCCTCTCCCCTCTCCTGGCCCTCGGCCAGGAGGAGGTAGGTCGGATTGCCAATCCGACGGGTCGGATTGCCAATCCGACCTACCTTCTCCCCCGTTTCGGGGGAGAAGGGGGCAAGGGGGGTTGAGAGGGTCAAAATGTGCCCGCCGAGGGGGAGGTGGGCAGTTACAAAAAGCAAACTCCGGAAGGAGTGGCCGGAGTGTGGTGCCTCTCCACCGGGAACTGGCCATCGGAACCCCGCGGGGTATTGAGACAGGCCAGAATTACTCCGGAGGGTTCCTCGCAAGTCTGGAGGGTTAATCTCTTACCTGCTTCAGGGAGGTAGACATGTACATTATCGCCGAGAACATCCACATTATCTCGCCGAGAGTCAAGGAGGCCATCGCCAATCGGGACGCGAAGTTCTTCCAGGACCTGGCCGTCCGGCTGGTGGATGCCGGGGCAAGCGCGATAGACCTGAACATCGGCCCCCAGAAGAAGGCCGGGCACGAGATTCTGCCCTGGCTGGCGGAGGTGGTGCAGCAGGTGGTGGACGTGCCGCTCTGCTTTGACACCACCAACCTGGCGGCGATTGAGGCGGCCTGCGAGGTGGTGACCAAAGCCCAGCCCATCATCAACTCCACCTCGGCGGCGCCGGAGCGGCTGGAGAAGGTCCCCCTGGTCGCCAAGAAGTACAACACCCGCCTCATCGCCCTCACGATGGGGGAGGGGATGATCCCGGTCAAGGCCGAGGAGCGGGTCAACATCGCGCTGGAGATCATCATCCCCCGCATGCTGGAGATTGACTTCCCCATCAGCGATCTCATCTTTGACCCGCTGGTGCTGACCGTCTCCGGCTGCCAGGAGTACTGCCCGGAGTTCCTGGACGCGGTGCGGATGCTCAAGTACGCGTGGGACCCGCCGCCGCTGACCAACGGAGGCCTCTCCAATGTCTCCAACCAGGTCCCGCCCGAACTGCGCCCGCTTCTCAACCGCACCTATATGGTGATGGTCATGGGCGCTGGCATTGACATGGTCATCGCCGATCCGCTGGACCGTCAACTGATGGAGTGGATCCGCATCGTGGAGGAGCGGGACGACTCCACGCCGGTGGGCCGCCTGCTGCTGAAGATTCACGACCGCATCGCGGCCGGAGAGGAGCCCCAGCCCGAAGACGTGGACTTCTCCGACCCGGAGCAGGTGGACATCTGGAAGACGGTCCAGGTGCTGCTGAATAAGGTCATTTTCACGCCGTCGTATCTGAAATTCTGATAGTGATTCGTGATTTGTGATTCGTGATTAAAGGAGCGCAGGGGAGCGGGCCGGATGGACTATGAGGAATGGGAGGCCCAGGTGCCGGAGGAAATCCGTCAGGACCCCCTCTGGCAGATGGAAGCGTACCGTCTGGCCCTGTATCTCTACGACCTGGCGTGGGAGGACTGTCAGCGGATGATGCGGGACCCGCGAGGTCGGGCGATTGCTGAGCAACTGATCCGCAGTGCGGGTTCCATCGCAGCGAATATTGAAGAGGGCTATGGTCGGGGTCTGGGCCGACAGTACGCCCAATTCCTGGGCTATTCCCTCGGCTCTACCCGGGAGACCCGCGGCTGGTATTACCGTGGCCGCCGGCTTCTGGATCGGGAGACCATCCGTCATCGCTATCGGATCCTGACCCAGATTACCCGTTTGCTGACGGTTGCCGTTCGCCAGCAACGCCACTAATCACTAATCCGCAATCACTAATCCGCAATCACTAATCCCGGAGGACACCATGACCGCGACCCTGATAGACGGCAATGCTGTTGCTGCTGCGATTCACCAGGAGATCATCGCCGAGGTGGAGGAACTGAAGGCCAAACACGGCATCGTCCCCGGCCTGGCGACAGTGCTGGTGGGCACCAACCCCGCCTCTCAGTTCTACGTCCGCTCCAAGCAGAAGAAATGTGCCGAGGTCGGCATCCGCTCCTTCGGCTACGACCTGCCGGAGACGGCCACCCAGGAGGAGGTGGAGGGACTGGTGCGGGAACTGGGGGCCAACCCCGAGGTCCATGGCATCCTGGTCCAGTTGCCCCTGCCGCGCCACCTGGACGAGAAGCGGGTGCTGAGCGCGATCCCCATTGAGAAGGACGTGGACGGCTTCCACCCGGTCAACATCGGCGAACTGGGGATGAAGGGCCGGGAGCCCAAATTCGTGCCCTGTACGCCTGCCGGCTGCATTGAGTTGCTGGACCGGTACAACATTGAGATCGCCGGGAAGGAGGCGGTGGTCCTGGGCCGGAGCAACATCGTCGGGCTGCCGGTCTCCATGCTGCTCCTGAAGCGGGACGCGACGGTGACCATCTGCCACTCCCGCTCCCATGACCTGCCCGCCATCTGCCGCCGCGCCGACATCCTGATCGCCGCTGTTGGCCGCCCCAGGATGGTCAAGGCCGACTGGGTGAAGCCGGGGGCCGCCGTCATTGACGTGGGCATCAACCGGGTGGACGACCCTACCGCCAAGCAGGGCTACCGCATCGTCGGTGACGTGGACTTTGACGAGGTCAAGGAAGTCGCGGGATACCTGACCCCGGTGCCCGGCGGCGTGGGCCCGATGACCATCGCCATGCTCCTGAGGAACACCCTGACGGCGGCCAAACGGGCGGCAGGATTGATACCGTAGGAGTGGTATGCGAACCATCATCTCCGTTGACCGTCTGCGCAGCCAGTTCGTCCGCGACGTGGAGGAGATCAGCGGGGAGGACCTGCTGGCCTGCAACCAGTGCGGCAAGTGCAGCGCGGGGTGTCCCGTCGCGGCGGCGATGGACATGCTCCCCAGCCAGGTCATCCGCATGGCCCAACTGGGGATGACGGAGGTCCTGCGGAGCCGGACGATCTGGATCTGTGCGTCGTGCCTGACCTGCGTTACCCGGTGCCCGAAGGGGGTGGACCTGCCCCGCCTGATGGAGGCACTGCGGGAAATCTCCCTGCGCGCCGGCGCGTCGGAGATCAGCCTGGACCAACTGCCGCCGGACCTGGTGCGGGAACTCCCTCAACTGGCCATCGTCGGCGGCTTCCGCAAATACATCAAGTAAGCGGAATACGCAGTACGAATACGCAGTACGGAATACATCCATGCAAGTCCCCTACTATCCCGGATGCACGCTTTCCACGAAGGCGAAGGGGTACGACCGCTCCGGGCGGGCGGTGGCGGCCGCGCTGGGGATGGAACTGGTGGAACTCCCCGACTGGCAGTGCTGCGGGGCGACCTTCCCCCTGGCGACGGATAACTCCATGGCCCTCATCGCCCCAACGCGCGTCCTCTACCAGGCCGAGCAGGCCGGGGAGCAGGTAGCCGCGCTCTGCGCGATCTGTTACCACGTCCTCAAGCGCACCCAGACTGCGCTGGAGCGGGATCCGGCGATGCGGGAGCGCATCAACTGGTTCACGGAGCAGGAGTACCGGGGCCGCGTGCGGGTGGTCCACCTGCTGGAACTGCTGCGGGACCACCTGGGCTGGGACGAACTGGCCCGACGGGTGGTCCGTCCCCTGACGGGGCTGCGCGCGGCCCCCTACTACGGCTGCCTGCTCCTGCGCCCATACGACGAGATCGGCCTGGATAACCCCGAGGCGCCGACGGTTCTGCACGACCTGATCCGGGCGCTGGGGGCCGAGCCGGTGGACTTCCCCTACAGCCTGGAGTGCTGCGGCTCCTACCTGACGGTGAAGGACCCGGCCGTCTCGGAGACGCTCTCGCGGGACATCCTCGCGTCGGCGCGGGCGGCCGGCGCGCAGGCGCTGGTGACGGCCTGTCCCCTCTGCCAGTTCAACCTGGACTGGCCCCAGCGGGAGACGGCGTTCGGCCGTACGGGCGACGAAATCCCGGTCCTCTACTTCACCCAACTGATGGCCGTCGCGCTGGGGCTGCCGGAGGAGGACTGGGGCGTGGAGGGGATGTACACCGACCCGCGACCGCTGCTGAGGAAGTGGGCCGGTGGGGACGGGTAGGAGGGAAGGAAGAGGGGGATGCCCTTTTCCCGGTCGCTCCGGAAGAACCCGCTTTTGCCTTCCAGGAGGCATAATCCATGCGCTACAAACTGTACATTCCCGGGCCCTGTGAGGTGGACGAGGAGGTCCTGACGGCGATGGCCCAGCCCACGCCGCGCCACTACGGCCCGGAGTGGCTGGAAATTTATCAGGACGTCATCGGGATGCTGAAGCAGGTCTTCGGCACCCGAAACGACCTCTTTATGGTCCCGGCGGCGGGGTCGGCGCTGCTGGATATGGCCTTCGGGAGCATGCTGGCCGAGGGGGAGACCGTCGTCGTGGGGATGAACGGCTTCTTCGGCGAGCGGATGGGGGCCATTGCCGGGTCCCACGGCCTGCGCGTTGTGCCCTTTACCGCGCCGCTGGGCCAGCCGCTGGACCCGGACGACCTGCGGCGGACCCTGCGGGAGCATCCGGAGGCCCGCGCCGTCGCCGTCGTCCACCACGAGACCGCGACGACGGTGATGAATCCGGTGCGGGAACTGGCCCAGGTGGCCCACGAGGCCGATCTGCCCATTATCGTGGACGCCGTCTCCTCGCTGGGCGGGGTGCCGCTGCCGGTGGACGAGTGGGGCATAGATGTCTGTGTGACGGTGGCGAACAAGTGCCTGGAGTGCCCGCCGGGGCTGGCCTTTATCTCCGTGGGCCCGCGGGCGTGGGAGTGGGTGGACCGGAACGAGAGCCGCCACGGCTGGTACCTGAGCCTGCGCACGTGGCGCTGGTACGCGGAGAATTGGGGGGCCTGGCACCCGACGCCGGTCACGATGCCCACCAACAACGTTCTGGGGCTGCGGGTCAGCCTGCGGCGCATCCTGGCGGAGGGGCTGGAGGCGCACTACGCCCGCTACCGGTGGGCCTCGCAGGCGGTCCGACGGGGGCTGGAGGCCGTGGGCTTTGAGATGTTCGTCCCGGACGGGCCCACCGCGTCGCCTATTGCCACGGCAGTGAAGGCTCGCCCGGAGTTCTCCGTCCGGGAACTGATGGACTACCTGGCCCAGGAGTACGGCATCCTCATCTCCGGCGGCCTGGAGCCGCTGGGGGGGGAGGATTTTCGCCGCGGGCACGGTGGGCGAGCAGCGTACCCCG
>DAOUBO010000170.1:0-6359 GCA_034432695.1 Anaerolineae bacterium
GGGGGGGCGCTGGTGGGGAGCCCCCCCCCGCCGTATCTGGAGGGGAGACTTCGGCCCAGGCCTCAGCCGGAGGAGGGGGTGACCTATTGTCGTCCTCTGAGGAAATCTGATGGGCATCTGGATTGGGCGCGCCCCGCGGAGGAACTGGAGCGCCAGGTCCGGGCGGCTCAGCCGTGGCCGGGGGCCTACACCTTCTGGGAGGGCCGCATGCTGAAGGTTCTGCGGGGGAGGGCGCTCCCGGAATCGCCCGAGGGGGAACCGCCTGGGCGTGTGGTGGCCGTGCAGGACGGTGCGGCCGTTGTGACGGGCCGGGGAATGCTGGGCCTGGTGGAAGTGCAACTGGCGGGCAGGAAGCCTCTCCCCATCGGCGCGTTCCTGCGCGGGCAGCGGGGGTTCATCGGCGCTCTTCTCAGTTAGAAAGCACCGGCGGGGGGCCATCTCGTCAACTCAGCCTTTGCGGCGGCGAGGTCGCGAAGAGGGGGAACCAATGCAGAAGTCTCATGCTGAGAGATTGGTGGAACGACTGCAGGAGTTTCAGCGCAACACCCCGGAGGTGGAGGCCTCGGTCCTGGTCAGCGTGGACGGTCTGACCATCGCTTCTGCGCTGCCCGGCGGGGTGGAGGAGGACCGGGTCTCTGCGATGTCGGCCGCGATGCTTTCCCTGGGAGAGCGGATCGCGAGCGAACTGAGGCGCGGGGGGCTGGATCAGGTGTACGTCAAGGGAGCAGGGGGCTATGTCCTGCTGACCGCCGTCGGCACGGATGCGGTCCTGACGGCGCTGGCCCGCCCCACGGCCAAACTGGGCCTGGTCTTTCTGGAGATGCGCCGGGCCGCGGAAGACCTGGCAAAGATGCTATAAATTTGCCTGTTCGCCCACTTTGTTGTAGAATACACACCGTTTGGGAACCCAACTGGACTTTGGATAAACCGCCGGGATGAAGCCGAAATTCCTTTCGGCCTACAGGCCACCCATACAACAGATGTAAGCCGAAATTTCATTTCGGCCTACAGGCCACCCATACAGATGTAAGCCGAAATTCCTTTCGGCCTACAGGCCACCCATATATGGGCATCGGCAAATGGATAAAGCCCACATATGTAGCATGGGTAAGGCGCTCTCCCTGGCCCTTTCAGTTTGTCCAAAGTCCAGAACCCAACTTCGGCAGGAGGAACAACGCCCATGTCACCTCGAAAGCGTCAGTTGCCGGAAATCCCTCCCGAACTGGTCGGCACGGTCCACATCACCCCGATAGATGCCATCTACAACTGGGCGCGTATGCGCTCCCTCTGGCCCATCTTCTTCGGCCTGGCCTGCTGCGCCTTTGAGATGATCGGCGCGTTCGGTTCCCGGTTTGACCCCTCCCGCTTCGGAATGGAAATCATGCGGGCCAGTCCCCGTCAGGCGGACCTGATGATCATCAACGGCACGGTGACGAAGAAGATGCTCCCCCAGGTCGTCCGCCTCTACAACCAGATGCCGGAGCCGAAGTACGTCCTGGTGATGGGCGCCTGCGCCATCTCCGGCGGCCCCTTCAAAGAAGGCTACAACGTCGTCTCTGGTATAGACAAATATCTCCCGGTGGATGTCTACGTCCCCGGCTGCCCGCCCCGACCGGAAGCGCTGCTCCACGGCTTCCTGACCATCCATGCCAAGATGGAGCGGGAGTCGCTGCGCGACCTGCGCTGGTACAGGAAGGGGGTGGCGCCGGAGCCCATCCCCGTCCCCGAACTGGGCCCCGACCTGGTGGACTGGCGGCTGACGGAGAAGATAGAGGCGATGCAGGAGGCCGGGTAGGTAGCCGGGATACCGGTTATGGGTCCCTCTTTCCGGATCATCTGGACAGAGTATCTATGCTATCGGGCTCGTCTGCGCGGGTTTGAACTTGGTGAAATAGAACGCATTGTGAGATTCTCCAGCGAACGATACCTGGACGCCGTAACAGGCCGTTACGTTGCGGTGGGACGCATAGGGGGAACACTGGTGATGATACCCTACGAAGTCCAGGAGGAAGCCGTCATACCGATCACCGTTCATGCAACGACCCGCCAGCAGGTGAATGTGCGGCTGAAGACGGGGAGGTTTGTGGGATATGGGTAAAATTCGTCTGCAGTATTTTGAGCAAGAAGATATTCTGCATCTGGTGATCTCTGAGGAGCCCGAGAAAGGGAGCGTGGAAATCGCCCCCAACATTACCGCCGAATTGAACGAAAAGGGTGAGGTCATTGGCATAGAGATTCTTGAAGCCAGCCGCTTTCTCATGGATGCGCTGTTAGAGTCGGTCCAGGCACGGGTGTTGCGAATTCCCGAGCATCAACCGGTCTGATCTGAAAGCATCGGGTTAGAAAAGGCCTTCTGGCTCATCCGGATAGCCTGGAAAAGTCGTCCTGCGGTTTTGGCCTTCCGGTAGGAAAAGAGCAGGCAGGAGATGATCCAGACCCTGGAGATTCGCCACTTCAAATCCATCCGCCATCTCCGGCTGGACTGCCGACGGGTCAACGTCTTCATCGGCGAACCCAATACCGGCAAGTCCAACCTTCTGGAGGCCATCGGACTTTTTTCGCTCCCCTATTCGTATGCGACCAATATCCGGGATTTTGTCCGCATGGAGGAGGTGAATCAACTCTTCCACGAGCAGGACGTGAGCGTGCCGGTGGAAATCCACGCGACGTGGAATGGAAGCAGATATAGTCTAAGCATCGCCTTTGACAAGACCCACTACGTCCTGATTCTCCAGGGCCCGGCTCAGGAGGTGGTCTTTCTTGCCTCTTTAGACGAGGACGGGAAAATTGCGATTCGTGGCGAAAAGCGTTTCAGAAAGACCGCCAGGGAGCAAAGTCCCCCGGTGAAGTTCTATCGCTATCGGCTTACCCCCGGCATGGCCTTTCAGCGTCGTGCCGAGATTTTCCTTCTGCCCCCCTGGGGAGAAAACCTTCCCCATGTCCTTTCCGTTCACAGGGCGTTGAGGGAATGGTGCGGAGATCTGTTCCACTCCTTTGGCCTCCGGCTGGTCCTTCTTCCCTCCGGCGACCTGCAACTTCAGGGTGAGCATGAGCGGGAACCGTTTACCGCTCCTTTCGCCCTCCCATACACCCTGGCTTCCGATACCCTTCAACGGCTGGTTTTCTTCTTTGTGGCGATGGAGAGCAACCGCGATTCGGTCCTGGTGCTGGAGGAGCCGGAGGTTCATGCCTTTCCCCTCTACACGAAGTACCTGGCGGAACGAATCGCCCTGGATGAATCCAACCAGTATTTCCTCTCCACCCATAACCCTTATTTTCTGATCCCGCTGGCAGAAAAGGTTGACCATCGGGACCTGGCGGTCTTTGTGACATATGTTTGGGAAGGGCAAACCCGGCTCCACCTCCTGACCGAGCAGGAACTGATGGGCCTTCTGGACCTGGGGGACAGCCTCTTCTACAATCTGGACCTGCTGATAGAACTTCCGGAGGAGAGCCAACTGACAGGATGACCGTTATCGCCGTGGAGTGCAACGCGGATAGAAGCCTTCTGGAAGTTCTGGGGGTACCCAGGCGTCGTATCCGACACGCGGGGAACCGGGGGGAAGTCTGTAACTTTCTGGCTCGGGGGATTGCCTCCACAGGCCTGATAGAGGCCGATCCCCACGACCCCTCAGGGCTCCCCGGATTGCTGCGCGATCGGAGCCCGAAGGAGATTCCTGGGGGCCTTCAGGTCTACCATGGGACGGGATGGACGGTGATCGTCCTGTACCCCCGGCTGGAGGAGTGGGCGCTTAACGCCGCAAAAGAGACCGGAGTGGACCCCACGGATTTCGGTCTCCCCGACAACGCTAACGCATTGCACAGGCAGATCCGCGCACAGAGACGTCAGGAGCGGTTTCAACGCTTTCTTCGGAAACTGCTGGAGGCCGGCAGCACGCGCCTCCTGGAGTTGAGGAGTTGTCTGGGAATACAGGGAAATCCATCCAGTGAGGACTGCCCATGGCAACAGAACTGACTTCTGACCCCATCACCGAGGTCATCACCCACCTTCAGGAGCGATTCCCCGACGCGGTCCAGCCCGCCCCGGCGCCCTACCAGGGCGTGGTCGTCGCCCGGGACCGGCTGGTGGAGGTCGCCCGGTACCTGCGGGACGAAATGGACTACGCCTACCTCTCCAACGTCACCGCGGTGGACTATCCCCAGCCGCTGAACGGGATGCCCGCCTGCTATGATGTGGTCTACCATTTCTTCCAGGGCCGGGGTGGGCCGCTCACCCTCCACGTCCACGCCGACCGGGAGAACCCCGTCGTTCCCTCCCTCTCTCCCCTCTTCCCCTCCGCGCTGTTCCAGGAGCGGGAGGCCTGGGACCTGATGGGGGTCCGCTTTGAGGGGCATCCCGACCTGCGGCGCATTCTCCTCTGGGAGGGGTTTGACGGGCACCCCCTGCGCAAGGACTGGAAAGAGGTCTACTACGAAGAGGAGCATAAACCCTTCAGCAGCCGCTTCCCGGAGGGCCACCCGGTGCCGGCGGAGAGCCGCAGCCCCTTCGGCGATAACCTCCGCTATCCGCCCGGCTGGTCGCCGCGCGATTGGCGCCCGCTGGTGGACGTCTGGGGATACGCGCCCCACGACGAACTGGCCCGGCAGGAGAACCCGGACCACCCCACGGAGCGGGTGGTGCTCAACATGGGCCCCCACCACCCCTCCACCCACGGCGTCCTCCGGCTCCTGGCCACGCTGGAGGGGGAGCGGATCGTCAAACTGGAGCCGATGATGGGCTTCCTCCACCGCTGCCATGAGAAAATCGGCGAGCGCAACGTCTGGCTGGGCAACATCCCCTACACCGACCGGCTGGACTACGTCTGCGCGATGTCCAACGAACTCCCCTACGTCCTGGCGGTGGAGAAACTGCTGGGGGTGGAGCCGCCGCCCCGGGCCCAGTACATCCGGGTCATCATGGCCGAGTTCACCCGCTTCCTCAACCACGCCGTCTCCGTCGGCTTCATGGGGAACGACATGGGCATTTATTTCACCCTGATGCTCTACGCGCTGGAGGAGCGCGAGCACATCCTGGACCTCTTTGAGATGGTCTCCGGCTCCCGGATGATGTGCAACTACATGCGGTTCGGCGGCGTGGCCCACGATATGAGCGAGGAAGCGGTGGCCCTGGCCCGCGTTCTGGCCTTTGAGCGGCTTCCCCGTTTTGTGGACCAGGTGGACGCCTACCTGACCGACAACGAACTCTTCAAGGCCCGTACCGTCGGCGTGGGGGTCCTCCCGCCGGAGATGGCCGTCGCCTATGGATGCACTGGCCCCATGCTGCGGGGCTCCGGCGTCCCCTACGACATCCGCCGGGCCGAACCCTATCTGGTCTACGACGATCTGGACTTTGACATCATCGTCGGTCAGAACGGCGACGTCTACGACCGGTATCTGGTGCGGCTGGGGGAGATGCGCCAGAGCCTGCGCATCCTCCAGCAGGCCCTCAACCGCCTGCCCGACGGGCCCATTCTGGCCGGGAGGAAGTCGGCGACGCTCAAAGTGCCCGCGGGTGAGGCCTACGCCCGGATTGAGGCCCCCAAGGGCGAACTGGGCGTCTACATCGTCTCCGACGGAGGCCCCAACCCGTACCGCTACCACATCCGCGCCCCCTCCTTTGTCAACCTGGGCGTGATGGGCGAGATCTGCCGGGGCCATCTCATCGCCGACGTGGTCATCATCCTGGCCAGCATTGACATCACGCTGGGTGAGGTAGACCGATAGGAGAATGCCCATGTACATCGGATGGAACATCCTCAAAGGCCTCTGGATCACCTTCCGCCGGTTCGTGGAGTCGTACATAGACGACCTGAAGTGGCTCTTCAAGAAGGGGTTCGGCGGGCGGTACACGCCAGAAGCGCTCCCTCTCCGTCAGCACCCCCTGACCAAACGGGGTATCTTCACGGTCCAGTATCCGGCGGAGCGGCTGCCGTTGCCGGAGCGGTTTCGGGGATTCCCCTTCCTGGTCTACGACGACGAGACGGGAAAATTGCGCTGCACCGCCTGCGGGACCTGCGCGCGGGTCTGCCCGCCCCAGTGCATCTGGATCGTCCGCGCCACCGACCCGCAGACGGGGAAGCCTCTGCGGGAGCCGGCGGAGTTCTACGTGGACATCAGCATCTGCATGAACTGCGGCTTCTGTGCGGAGTTCTGCCCCTTCAACGCCATCAAGATGGGGCATGAGATTGAGATCGCGGCCTTTGACCGTGCGGACCTGCTGCTGGACCTTCCGAAACTGCGTAGACCCCTCTCCTACCACGCCCAGATTCACCCCACGGATTACGCTCAGGAACAGAAGGGGAAGGGAGAGTGAGGGGGGACCGGCGGAGCGGCTGGCCGTGGCGGGGCGGGGTTGGGGG
>DAOUBO010000171.1:0-5556 GCA_034432695.1 Anaerolineae bacterium
TGAGGACGTGATGGCCCGCATCACTTACGCCCTTCAGGAGCCGGAGGGAGCGGAACGGCTACCACCCGCCGCGGGGGAGGGGGGGGCGGAACCCCGCCGGGCGGGCATCCTGAACGGGCGCGGGGGCTGGCAGGAGCATCCGCTGGTCCACCGGACCGGGAACGGCCCGGAGTTCGTCCTGGTCCCGGCGGAGGCTTCCGGACTGGGGCGGGCCATCACCCTCAGTCGGAAGGATGTCGGGGAGATTCAACTGGCGAAGGCCGCGATCGCCGCAGGGTGGCGGGTCCTGCTGGAGGAGGCGGGCGTCCGGGAAGAGGAGATCGCCCGGGTCGTGGTCGCCGGGGCCTTCGGCACTTACATTGACATCGGCAACGCGGTAGCGCTGGGGCTTTTGCCCAGCCTGCCGCTGGAGCGGTTTGAGCAGGTAGGGAACATCGCGGGGACGGGGGCCCGGATGGCGTTGCTTTCGCGGGTGGAACGGGAGCGGGCGGCGCAGATTGCCCGTCGGGTGCGCTACGTGGAACTGACAGCACACCCCGCCTTCCGGGAGCGGTTCGCGCGGGCGCTGGACCTGCCGTAGGGGCAGGGCCTGGCCCCCTGGGCTATGGCGTCGGGAGCCGGTAGTCCGCTCCCAGGACGACAACGATGTCGGCTTCGGCCTGGGCGTTGGGAGTCTGGACGATGGCCGTGGGGGGGAGGCCCAGAAGCCGCGCGATGGTCTCCGCGGTAAACAGTTTGCCGGTATAGACCAGAATCAGCGAACTGGCGTAATCCTGCCGGTCTGCGTTGCCGTACCCCAGCACCCTGATACCCTGAGCCTGGAGATACTCTGCCGTCTTCTGGGCGAGGCCCGGCGTCGTTGTCCCGTTGCGGACATGGACCGTCGCGGCCTCCGCGGCCAGACGGGCGGCGGGGTCCTCCGTGGCCTGCGGCTGGACCGCCGGCATCATAAACACGTAGTCCCGCACTTCCCGCATCCGCTCCCGGATGGGCACCAGGACCTGCTGCCCATCGGGCGTTGTCCACATCTCCGTGCAGGTCTCGTCTATCGTCGCCGTGCGGATGTTCTCCCTGGGAATCTTTGTCGCCAGGTTGGCCAGGGCGACGATTTTATCCAGCGTCAGGTTCGGGTCCATGACCACCGCGTCTTTGACCGCAGCCCAGATGTGGGGGGCCTGGGGCACCAGTTGCGGGAGCATATCCAGGCGGGTTACCTTGTCAAAGACGGCCATCAGCACCTGCTGCTGTCGGGCCATGCGGTCAAAGTCGCCCCGGTTGCTGTGGCGGGTCCGGGCGTACTTGAGGGCCAGCGTGCCGTCCATGTGGACCCACCCGGCGGGGATGTAGAGCGGGTCGTAGCCGTAGTTGTTGTCCGGATAGGTGGGGTCGTAGATTTCTTCGGGGACGTAGATGTCTATCCCCCCGATCAGGTCCACCACCTGGACGAAGGCGCCGAAGTCCACCCGCACGTAGTGGTGGATGGGGACCCCCAGGTTGTACTGGACCGTCCGGGCAGCCAGGGCCGGGCCGCCGCCGGGGTAGCTGTAGGCATCTCCGATGGCGTTGGCGGTATTGATCCGGCCTTCCCCGTAGCCGGGGATGGGTACCCAGAGGTCGCGGGGGATGGAAAGAATGCCCGCCGACCGGGTCAGCGGGTCTATGGTCAGAACCATCATGGAGTCGGTGCGGAAGGGGCCCTCCTCGCCGGGCCGGGCGTCAATCCCCATCACCAGGATATTGACCCGGTCGGTCCCTTCCCATTCGGGGAGGGGCTGACCGGGCTTCCAGTGCAGGGAAGGCTCCTCCGACGTCTGGGAGGGGTTGGGCAGGAGGTCGCTGCTGGCCGCCCAGGCCCGTGCCATCCGGTAGGAAAGATACCCGACGCTGCTGGCCACCGCCAGAAAGATCAGGGCCAGGGTCAGGGTGAAATAGAGGGGGCCCCTGGAACTGGCTCGCCGCTGCTTCGGACTTCGTTTCATCTATGCCACTCTCCGGGGAGGGATTATAACACGGTTGTTGCAGGAGGCAAGCCGTTGGCATCTACACCGCTGATCCTGGTCACCAACGACGACGGGATTGGATCCCCTGGCCTGCGGGCCGCGGTTCGGGCCCTTTGGGGCCTGGGAGACCTGCTCGTCGTCGCGCCCTGCCGACAGTGGTCTGGGGCAGGCCGCTGCTTCCCCAGGGAGACGACGGGGCGGATTGAGCCCCATCCGCTGGAGGTGGAGGGGGCGCCGATCCCTGCCTTCTGTGTGGATGGCTCTCCGGCCCAGGTCGTTCTTCACGGGCTTCTGGAACTGGCGCCCCGCCGTCCGGCCCTCCTGGTCGCCGGGATCAACTACGGGGAGAACCTGGGCGCCGACGTGACCTGCTCGGGGACGATCGGCGCGGCGCTGGAAGGGGCGGCCAACGGAGTCCCAGCGATGGCCGTCTCCCTTCAGGCTCCCAAAGAGGTCCACCTCAACCTCTCCACCGCGGTGGACTTCGGTGCGGCGGCCCCTTTCACCCGGTTTTTCGCCCGGCGGCTTGGGGGCCCGCGCCTGCCGCTGGACGTGGATGTGCTGAAGATAGACGTTCCGGAGACAGCGACGCCGGAAACTCCCTGGCGTCTGACCCGCCAGTCCCGGCGGGTCTATTATCGGGCGGTCCCTCCGAACCGCACGGACCTCTCCCGGCCGGGGCGCATGGACTACGAGGCGTGGTGGGACGCAGAGGGCCTGGAGCCCGATAGCGACATTTACGCGGTGGTCGTGGACCGGGTGGTCGCGGTCACGCCGCTGAGCCTGGACCTGACGTCTCGGGCGGACCGGCGGGAAATCCTGCGGGCTCTGGGAGGGACCTGAGGACGTGTTCTACTCGTCCGGCGGCCGACATGTCTCCATCTGCTCCAATAGTGTCGGAAGGCCGGCGGGCTGAGGAGTCAGGTCTATCAGGGGCCGGAGGGCCTCCTCCGCCTCCGCGCAGCGTCCGGTGTTCAGGGCGGCCCGGGCCAGAGCCAGCAGGAGGGCCTGATCCGGAGAGGCCAGGACCGTGTTCAGGGATGGGTCTCCGGCCTCCGTCAGCCGCTGGGCCTCTCCGTAGCAGGTGAGGGCCTCCTGCCAGGCGCCATTCGCCGCGTAGGCGTCTCCCAGGACGAACCACAGGGCGGCGAGGGAATTTCCCTCCAGAATGGCGTTGCGCACCGTCTCTATGGCCGCGCGCCGCGCGCCGAGGGCCAGGAGCGCGCGCCCCCTGTAGTAGGCGGTCATCGGCGAGGGGGTTTCCCGCGCGTGCTCCAGGGCCAGTTCGGCCATCCGGTCGGCGAGAGCGGCCGCCTCGGCACACTCCCACCGGGCCGCGAAGAGCGCGGGGGCCAGGTCGGGCCGGAGGCGGACCGCCTCGTCGTAGGCGGCCAGGGCCTGAAGGGGGTCGTGAAGTCCCCGCCGGAGGACTTCGCCCAGCATCCCGTGGGCTTCCGCCGATTCGGGGGCGAGGTCCACCGCCCTCCGGGCATCCTCCAGGGCCTTTTCGGCCTCTCCGAGGGCCAGATAGGCCGCGGCGCGGGCCTGATAGGCGGGGGCCAGGTCCGGCTGGAGCTGGAGGGCCCGGGAGAAGGAGCGGACGGCCGCTTCCCACTCTCCTGCCCGCTGGTGTGCCAGCCCTTCCCGGTAGAGAGCGAAGGGGTCGGGGGACGGTGTGGGGATCGGCGATACGGGGGAGGGCGAGAGAGTCGGGTGGGCGGGAGGCAGCGTCGCGCAGCCCGCCAGGAGCCCCAGGGCGATCAGGAGCCAGAACGTCCTTCGCCGCAGGAGCAACCCTCCTGCGGCGAAGGACCGGCGCTTTTTAATGGATGACCCCCAGTTCCTTCCCAACCTTCGCGAATTTCTCCAGGCCGTAGTCCAGGTCGTCCTTGCTGAGCATTGCGGAGACCATCACCCGGATGCGGGCCTGGCCTTTGGGGACAGTGGGGTACCCGATGGCCATCGCGAAGACCCCCTCCTCAAAGAGGCGGCGGCTGAACTCCTGGGCCAGCGGGGCCTCTCCCAGCATCACCGGCGTGATAGGCGTGACGCTACGGCCCACGTCAAATCCCAGCCGCTTCATCTCTCCTTTGAAGTAGCGGGTGTTCTCCCAGAGCCGGTCCACCAGTTCGGTGGATTCGGAGAGGACCTCCACCGCCGCCAGGCAGGCCGCGGTGTCCGTCGCCGTGACCGCGTTGGAGAACAGGAAGGGGCGGGCCCGCTGACGAAGGTAGTCAATCACCACCTTTTTGCCAGAGATGATCCCGCCGACGACGCCGAAGGCCTTGGAGAAGGTGCCGATCTCTATGTCAAACTTCCCATGGAGGCCGAAGTGGTCCACGATGCCCCGCCCGCCGTGGCCCAGGACGCCTTCGCCGTGGGCGTCGTCCACCATCGTGATGAGCCCGTATTTCTCGGCGATCTCGTAGATTTTGTCCAGCGGCGCGATGTCCCCGTCCATGGAGAAGACGCCGTCGGTGATGACCATGCCCCGGCGATAGTTGGGGAGGTGTTCTTTGATCTTGGCTTCCAGATCATCGGGGTCACAGTGTTCGTAGACGACGATCCTCGCGCCACTGAGCCGGCAGCCATCAATGATGGAGGCGTGGTTGAGGCGGTCGGAGAAGATGACGTCCTCCTTCCCGACCAGGGGGGGAATCGCGGCCTGGTTGGCGCAAAAGCCAGACTGGACGTAGAGGGCGTCCTCCACATGTTTGAACTCGGCGACCTTTCGCTCCAGTTCCACGTGGAGGCTCAGCGTCCCCGCGATGGAGCGGACCGCCGTCGGCCCGACGCCCCAGCGGTCCAGCGCTTCGTGGGCGGCCTGAACCAGTCGGGGATGAGTTGCCAGGCCCAGGTAGTTGTTGGTGCAGAGGTTCAGGACCTTCTTGCCATCCACAATCATCCAGGGGCCGGGAGCCGAGCCGATCACCCGAAGGTTGATGAAGAGGCCGGATTCCTTCAGCGCGGCCATCTCCTGGCGAATGAAGTCAAACTTATCACCCATTGTTCCTGCCCCTCCTCAAAGTTGGAATGGATGGAGCCTCCCAGATTATAGCGCGTTCCAGGATCTGAGCCAAGTGGCCCCGGCGGAGGGCCCGACACGAGTTCGGCGGCCTGCTTGCACCTGAGGGAAGGCTATCGGATCCGGGCGGGCAGGAGAATCCGGTTGTCGGAAGATCCCCCTGCCGTCTCTACCCCCAGTCGTTCCATTGTATCCAGCCAGTAGGCGCCGGTGGCGAAGGTGTACTCCCCCAGGGGCGTGTCGGCCGGGACGGAGAACCGGTGCCGCTGGATGATGAGGTCGCCGGGCTCCCAGAATTCGGGCGGGAACCCCATCCCGTCGGCGACGGCAACGGGGGTCCCGTCCGGCCCCAGGAGGTGCCCCATCAGCGAGAGGGGCCGGGGCGGCCGCTCTTTGACCCGCCAGAAGGTCCACAACTCCACCCCCGCATCTCGTTGAGCCGGAGTACGGAATATGGAGTACCCCACAAACTCCAGCGGGCCGTTCAGGGCGACGGTCAGCGAGTGCTCCGGCGCCGGGGCCGTCTCCAGC
>DAOUBO010000172.1:0-2944 GCA_034432695.1 Anaerolineae bacterium
CAGCCATTTGTTGGCAAAGGGTCGGTTCGGCACAGAATAGCGATCCGAACGGAAGTTGTAGGCCTTGAAAAACTGGATCAACACCAGCGAAACGAAGGTCATCGTCATCGCCTCCGCGACGCTCCGGCCCGAATTCAGCGCCCAGGCAAAGAGGCTCAGATTCACAATGGCTGACCACAGGCCCCCCAGGGTCATCAGCGTGACCACCGGGCGGGTAAAGATACCGGTGCGCGGGTTTCGGGGTTTGCGGCGCATGATATCCGGCTCGGGCGGATCCACCGCGAGGGCCAGGGCCGGCAGACCGTCGGTGGCCAGGTTCACGTACAGAATTTGCACTGCCGTCAGTGGTAGAGGCAGGCCCAGCAAAGTCGCTCCCGCCATCAGGCCGATCTCCCCGATGTTGGACGAGAGCAGGTACATCAGGTACTTCTTGATGTTGCCAAAGATCACGCGGCCTTCCTCCACCGCCGCAACGATGGACGCAAAGTTGTCGTCCAGTAACGTCATCGCGGCCGCCTCTTTAGAGACGTCCGTGCCGGTGATGCCCATCGCCACGCCGATGTCGGCCTGCTTGAGCGCGGGAGCATCGTTGATCCCGTCTCCCGTCATCGCCACGACGTGGCCCCTCTTCTGCAGAGCGGTCACCACGCGCAGTTTGTGGGCCGGTGAGACCCGCGCGTAGACGGCGATGTTTTCCACATCCCGCTCCAGTTCCCCGTCGCTCATTTCGTCCAGTTCCGCGCCGGTGACCACACGCTCCGATGTCAGCAGGCCCAGTTCCCGCGCCACGGCCTGCGCGGTGACCGGATGGTCGCCGGTGATCATCACGGGCTTAATGCCCGCCTCCCGACATACCTGAATGGCCGCCTTCGCCTCCGGACGGGGAGCATCTATCATCCCCACCAGGCCCAGGAACGTCATTTCCTGTTCGGCCTCTTCCGGACGGGCATCCCACTTACAGGCCACCCCCAGCACGCGCAGGGCATCGCTGGCCATCTGCTGGGCCACCTGCAAAATCGCCTTCCGACGGCCATCGTCTATCGGGATCGGGCCCTCCTCGGCCCACTCCCACGCGCAGGAGGCCAGAATGACCTCGGGCGCGCCCTTGGAATAGGCGACCACGCCACCATCGGTTTGATGCAGCGTGGTCATCCGTTTGGTTTCGGAAGTGAACGGGATTTCGTGGACGCGCGGGAACTGCTGATCCAGGTCGGCCTTCTGCAGCCCGGCCTTCGCCGCGGCGACCACCAGCGCCCCTTCGGTCGGGTCGCCCTTAATGTGCCAGCGGCCGTCGGTCTGGACCAGCCGCGCGTCGGAGGCCAGAACGGCTCCCCGCAGCAGGGTCTGCAGGACCGGCAGGGTCGGCTCAACCACCCGGCCGTTTTCGGAGAACGTCCCCTGGGGTTCGTAGCCTACCCCCGATACCTCAAAGAACCGCCCGGCTGCAAAGATGCGGCGGACCGTCATTTCGTCCCGGGTGAGGGTGCCGGTCTTGTCGGAGCAGATGACCGAGGTGCAGCCCAGCGTCTCCACGGCCGAGAGGCGGCGGACCAGCGCGTTGCGCCGGGCCATGCGCTGGACGCCGATGGCGAGGGAGATGGTGACCACAGCGGGTAGCGCTTCGGGAACCACCGCGACCGCCAGAGCGATGCCGAAGATCAACATCTCCAGCAGCGGCTGGCCGCGCAGCAGACCGAGGGCAACGATGAGTAACACCACGACCAGGGCCGCGCGGGCCAGAGTGTGCCCGACCCTATCCAGGTTCTCCTGCAGCGGCGTTCGGCCGACCTCAATGGTCTGGAGCATCTGGGCGATCTGGCCGAACTCGGTCTGCATACCCGTGGCCACGACCACGGCGCGGCCCCGCCCATACGTGACCACCGTGCCCGCGTAGACCATATTCTTGCGGTCGCCCACGCCCAGACGGGGGTCGGGCAGGGGAGCCGTGTGCTTCTCTACGGGCACCGATTCACCCGTGAGCGCGGCCTCCATCACCTGCAGATTGATCGCCTCTATCAGCCGTGCGTCGGCGGGAACCCGGTCGCCGGCCTTCAGGAGGATGATGTCGCCGGGCACCAGGTCGCGCGCCAGGATTTCCACATCGTCGCCATCGCGGAGGACGGTGGCCGTAGGCGCCGCCATTTGCCGCAGGGCCTCTATAGCCCGCTCGGCGCGGTACTCCTGAATAAAACCCAGCCCTGCCGCAAACAACACGATAACGGCGATCGCGATCGCTTCAACGCTGTGGCCCAGGACGGCCGAGAGGCCAACGGCAATCAGCAGGATGATAATCAGCACATTTTTGAACTGTTGCAAAAAGATCGCCCAGGGCGAGATGCGACGGCCCCTTTGCAACTCATTGGGGCCATATTGGCTCAGTCTCCGGGCTGCCTCTTCGTGGGTCAGGCCATCGGGGGTACTCTCCAGAAGAGAAAAAACGGTCTCAACAGGCAAAGTGTGCCAGAGTGGAGCGGATGGTTGCATGGTCTAACGTCCTCCTGGGGGAGTTTCTCGCTCAGATTTCAGATCTTCCTGGCGCGGCATGGCCGCTTTGAACACGCAGTGGTTAAAGCCGTACAGAAGGGCGGACAGCGCGGAAAGCGCTGCCGCAGGCACACACTCGGCCATCGGGATGCCATTTTCTTCCAGCCAAACGGCAACAGCCGCGCCACCGCCGCTGAGTGCCAGCACCGGTCCGGTGATCCACCGCCAGCGGTGCGGCAGCCGGTAGGGGGAACCATAGCGTTTCATATGGCCTCCTTGTTATTTAAGCAAAAATAAAGGCGAGACCAACAAGACAGTCTCTTGTTGGTCTCGCCCCTAGCGATGAAACGCTAGTGAACAGCCGGGAGCAGTGCTCCGTGTTGACGGCCGCTCACCACCGTGGGCGGGCTACTCCCCAACCTGCAGTATATGATACCCGATTGTGCCTGCCTTGTCAAGT
>DAOUBO010000173.1:0-4095 GCA_034432695.1 Anaerolineae bacterium
GTGCGCAGGCAGGCATACCCCGCCGCGATGTGGGGGCCCTCGTCAAAAGTGAGGGAGGAGGAGCGGGTATGGGCTACAGTTTGAGCAAAAAGAACGGACAGGAAAAGAGCAAAGAGAACAGGAATACGCTGATTACCTGGGCTCATAGGTTGAGATGAGGTGGTTTACGGCGACTGGGTCTACCGCAAACCACCTTTCACCGTTCATCAAGCAACGTAGGTCTCAGGGTGTATAGAATCGCCGGGGAGTGGTAGAGCCTGAGACGATTGTAGTGCATGTACCGTTGATATAGCCGTATGACACGACAACAAACTCATAGATGGATTTTGGCTCCAGGTTTTGCAGTTGAATGGTGTGCTGGGTCCCTAACGGGCCCAATTCAGATCGTTGCCACGGACTCGTCCTGTGAACGATGGGCAGGTACACCCTGTGTGTCATCGTTTCGGGAATGGTAACCGTGATGCTTTCTGTTGAGCCAATTCTTCGGTACAGGACCTGCCCCAGGGTTCGGGTTGGGCTGGTGCTCCATGAGATTTGCGCGCTATTGGATGATGTAACGACACTAACGCTCTGGATCAGGGAGCTATCCGGAGGAAGAGGCCGAGTATCTCCCGCCAGAGGGATTTCCACAAATGCACCTTCGTCCCAGAAAATGTAAGGGCTATTCTGCGGATCCGGGCGGGCGCGGGTAAATACTGTTATTTGTGTTGCCTGTGCCTGGGCTACGATGCCCTGTTGCTCGTACCGGTATTGAGGATTAGCCTCTTCGGACCAGATGATGTTGTTGATGCGATCTGGGGTGAGAACCAGTTGGGTGGGGTAATCGCCTATAGGAGAAATGCCGATCTGGATCCGGGCATTGGGAGGAGCCGGATTCTGCGGGTCCAGGCCAGAGCGTGACCACATCGTGAAGCAATAGATATGCCCGGGCTGTACATTTTCCTTCCGGTATACCCCTCCGTGGATATTTTTGTCATCGTACCAATGCATCATCAATGCGTATCCGCTGACTGTGCGGCCACTCCGGGTTTCCGGGCCAAAACGAGGCAAGGCGGTCCCATGCTGATACCACAATTCCCAGGCCCATGTGCATTTTGCCTCACTGCCCCCACCGTTGCAGGGGAGGCGTGTGCCCGTTGGATAACCCCACTCTCTGTATTCCTTCCAGAAGTCCTCCCAATCAAAGTTGTAGTAATTCCCATCATCGGCGTATACGGCAGGAAGAGCTATCAACGCCATAAGAAGAACCAGAGTATAGAGCCAGCGGGTGATCCCTTTAGCCTTTTTCATTATACTCCTTTCTTAATCTTGAATCTGTATCTGACCTAAGCGGAGGAAATCCCTATCGCATATCGTACCATCGTTTCCCCAAACCGGCAACCGCTCCATCGTTTGCAGGTTATATATTCCGACTCGTATTTCGTAGGTGCCGGGAAGCAGGTCGGGTGGCAATGGAATCTTGTGGACATCTACTACCACCTCGTCATACTTCCAGGCCGACGTGGGCCGTTCGCCACCAGCTGGCGGCCCGTCGTGCTGGGCAATCAGATGGCCCTCGCCATCCATTATATGTACGAAAACCATGTAGTCCATGTCCATTCGGGCCCGCGCCTGCCAGAACAAAGTGACTTCCAACATATCTCCCGGGTGTGCAACTGGTGATTCGACGAAATATCCCAAAAGAACTGCTTTGTTACCCAGGGAGCAGGCGGAAAGAGGGCGATTGGGTTGCCCGGTAACCGGATGGATCACTTCAAAGACCTGATCAGCCCCAAAATCGGCGACCAGGCGCAGCCGGTTTTGAAAATCGGCCATGTGATGATCTATGCGTTCCAGTTCCCGGGGACCGCATTGCCAGCGGTGAAGGATAACGTACCGTATTCCTAACCCCACAATCCAGCGGTAGGGCTGATGGGGAAATTCCCGGTCAAAGAACAGAAAATAGGCATAGGTGGGCGGAAAGAACCCCCCATAGCCGTTCACCAGGCGTTTCCAGTGGAAGGTGGAATAGTATAAACGGGGAGATTCCACTGCTCCCACATCCATCAAGATGGGCAGTTCCAGAACCGGTTCTCCATCGGGCTGCTGTGCCAGCCAGGTATATACAGGTGGGAGATCGTTAGCCAAAGGCATCCTGTAGGACGGCAGAGGGGTCTCAAGATTCTCTGCCAGTACGGCAGCGATGAAGATTGTACTTAACCATATGGTCCATCGGCGAGTTCGGAATAGCGCCTCTATCCCCAGAAGACCCATACCAGCCAGGACGCCGACTCCGGCCATCGTCAGCGCATGTGCCCTGGCTGGTTGGCGGATGGCCTGGAAACCTGGCATATATTCAAAGAGCAGATGGTAGGGAAGCGGAGACGCAAGAGTCTGCCCTTTAACCCGAAAAGCAGGGCCAAGAGAGAGCAAGAACATCGCGCCGGAGCAAACAAGATATAAAATAGCCAGCACGCGTAGATTTTTCTTTGTGAGTCCCCAAGCAGCACCGACGACGGCGAGAAGAAACGCCGTAAACCCGGGGAATGTGACGTGTTCCCACCATCCCTCTTCCCGCAAAGGGGCAGTCAGAGCCCCATATAGCCAGTTAGCAGGGGTAGAGGTGATAAAATCGGTCAAATCGGCTCCGCCCCGGACGGCATCTTCCAGGGAGCGCTGGAATCCCATAGAGCGAGATACCACAAAGTAGGGGATACCCAGGGGAACCTGGATGATAACCGTTACAATGAGAAAGATCATGAAAATCAGGAAAGTCCTGCGGTTTATCTGATTGCGAAGCCACAGGCTATATCCTATCAGAAGCACTGCGACGCCCACGGCGGTAAAGAAGGCGTAATAGTAGCAGGAGAGGACCTGAAGGTTAAAGGTGAGGATAAAGCCGATAGCATCTTTCCATCGCCCTTTCCGCATTAATCTATCCAGAAACAGGAAGATCAGGGGAAGCCAGTGGGTTGAGAGAACCTGCAGATGGAAAAGGTGGGCAAATCGGAAAGGGTGGAAAGCGAAAATTGTCCCTGCCAATAAAGCAGCTTCCCATCGCCGGGTGAAATGGTATACCAGTGCATACATTGTGAGGCCTGAGAGGATAAACGTGGTCAACCAAACCAGATTGGCAGCCAGAATCGGATTGTGGGTGATCCAGATGACCGGGGCGGCCAAGATTGCCTGGCCAAGAAGGGTTTCGGAATAGGCCAGGGTGTTGGAATAGGGATAAAAGTGGTTGGCTTGATACAGCTTCAAGGGGTTCCGCGGTAAGATATGGGCATTCCACGCCAGAATCCAGGTATTCAGCAGGGGGTCTGCCGGATGGAGGACCGAGTCGTGGAGGTGAAGGACAAACGGATAAGTCATCACCAGAGTTGTCAGGGTGAAGAAAACGACGGGCATCCCTGCAAAAGCAATTCTGATCCACCCTACATGCTCTCGCTGATACGAAGCAGCCATTTGCTCAACCCTCGCTCAGGGGGCATTTGAGGGCAGGATTTCCAGAGCAATGGTACGTTCTGGCGCAGATTTCCCTGAGGCATCCACCACTTCTAACCGCTCCAGGGAAGGCCAGGTGTACATACCCATCACAACTTTGAGGGGGCTACTGGTGCCAGAGGATGTAGAAAGAGGGAGCGAAACCACATCCATCATTGGGGGAATGGTCCCATACAGCAAGCCAGTTATCAAAAACAGGCCTACGAATGCTATCAACCGGGCATGTTTTGCCGAGAGCTTCCCCTGGCAGTAGCCTGGCTGGGACAAGTGAAAACTGTCTAAAACACGGGAATGATGGAAAAATCTGCAGGGCATGCCGGTTCTCATCTGCTATCCCTCACGTCACCCAGCGGCATTGGTTATGGGACGCTGTACCTTTCTATCATTATTGCTGGCAAATAGATATGAGTCAGTGAAGGGATGCCACTGATGATCACTTCCATCGGTTTGGACACTTCGGTCACACACGCTCCACCGATGGCCCGGCGGGAAAGGGCCACAAAGTGAACGATCTGGCCGTTCTGCAGGCCCCCGATGACCGCCCGATGGTGCGTCACAGGGGTCACGTCCAGCGCTGTGGCATAGGCGTATTGGGGCGCTTTCATCACCAGA
>DAOUBO010000174.1:0-2331 GCA_034432695.1 Anaerolineae bacterium
CGGCGGCGCGCAGCCGCTCCAGCCGCTCCCACGTTACCGGGCCGACCACCCGCACTGCCAGCCCCGGGCCCGGGAACGGCTGCCGCCAGACGATCTCCGGCGGCAGCCCCAGCGCCTCCCCCACCGCGCGCGCCTCGTCCTTGAAGAGATACCGCAGCGGCTCTATCAACCGCAACGCCATCCGCTCTGGCAGTCCGCCCACGTTGTGGTGGGTCTTGATCCGGCGGGCACCCGGCCGGTCCGGCGCCGCCGATTCTATCACATCCGGGTACAGCGTCCCCTGGGCCAGGAAATCCACCCGCCCGATCCGGCCGGCCTCCCGCTCAAAGACCCGGACGAACTTCTCACCCACGATGCGCCGCTTCTGTTCCGGGTCGGTAACCCCCTCCAGCGCGGCCAGGAACTCCTCCGTCGCGTCCACCGCCACCAGGGGCATCCCCAGATGGTCCCGGAAGGTCCGCACCACCTGCTCCGGCTCCCCCCGGCGCATCAGGCCGGTGTTGACGAAGATACAGGTCAGCCGGTCGCCGACGGCGCGATGGACCAGCATGGCCGTCACCGCGGAGTCCACGCCGCCGCTGAGCGCGCAGAGGACCCGCCCCTCCCCGACCTGGCGGCGGATGGAGGCAACGCTCTCTTCAATGAAGGCGGCAGGCGTCCAGGTGGGCGCGCAACCGCAGACCTCGGTGGCGAAACGGCGAAGGATTTCCCGTCCGGCGGGGGTGTGGACCACCTCGGGGTGGAACTGCACTCCGTAGAGACGCCGCTCGGGGTCTCCCATCGCGGCGACGGGGGAGTTGGGGCTGCGGGCCAGGACGACGAAGCCGGGGGGCAGTTCCTCCACCCGGTCGCCGTGGCTCATCCAGACCTGGGGGTTCTCGGCCAGCGGGGCCAGCAGTGGGTCGGGGTGGACCAGTTCCACCGACGCCGGGCCGTATTCCCGCTGGGGCGCCCGCCCGACCCGCCCGCCCAGCGCGTGGGCCAGGAGTTGCATCCCGTAGCAGATGCCCAGGACGGGCAGCCCGCTCTCCAGCACGTAAGGGGGCAGGATCGGCGCGCCGGGCTCATAGACGCTGGCGGGGCCGCCGGAGAGGGCAAACCCTCGCGGCCGCAGGGCCATCACCCGTTCGGCCGGCGTATCCCAGGGGAGGAGTTCGCAGTAGACCTGAGCCTCCCGGATCCGCCGGGCGATGAGCTGGGCCGTCTGGGAGCCATAGTCCAGGATGACAATGGTGTCGTGCATCGGAATCTTCTCGGAGAGGCCTCATCACTCCGCAAAGAAAATCTTCCCTTCCCTCATTTCGGCGATGGCCACCAGGGCCTCTATGGGGACGCCCAGGGGGGCCAGGACGTCGCGGCCGCCCTCAAAGCGCTTCTCTATCAGGACGCCGATGCCGACGACCTCCCCGCCGGCCTTCTGGACCAGCCGGACCAGCGCGGCGATGGTCAGGCCGGTCGCCAGGAAGTCGTCTATGATGAGCACCCGATCGCCCGGCCCCAGATACTCCGGGGAGACCATCAGCAGGACCTCCAGCCCCTTGGTGTGGGACGGGGCGCTCTCCACGTAGACGGGCTCTGTCATGGTGATGGGCTTGCGCTTGCGGGCGTAGATGACGGGAATGCCCAGGGCCAGCCCGGCCGCCAGGGCCGGCGCGATGCCGGAAATCTCCGCGGTGAGGATTTTGTTCGCTCCGACGTGGCGGAAGCGGCGGGCCAGTTCCGCCCCAGCCCGCTGCATCAGCCCCGGGTCAATCTGATGGTTGATGAACCCGTCCACCTTGAGGATGCCGTTGCCCAGATCGCGGCCCTCGGCCAGGATGCGGTTTTTCAACTCCTCCATAGGCTCCTTCCATCTCACAGCGGGATATTGCCGTGTTTCTTGGGCGGGTTGGCGTCCCGCTTGTTCCGCAGCATCTTCAGCGCCTCAATCAGCCGGGGACGGGTCTCCTGCGGCTCTATGACGTCGTCTATGTAGCCGCGGGCGGCGGCGACATAGGGGTTGGCGAACTGCTCCCGGTACTCCCGGACCAGCCGCTCTCGCTCCGCGTCGGGGTCCGCTGCCGCCGCGATCTCCTTCCGGAAGACGATGTTGACCGCGCCCTCCGGCCCCATCACCGCGATCTCGGCCGTCGGCCAGGCGTAGGAGATGTCGCCCCGGATGTGTTTGGAACTCATCACGTCGTAGGCGCCGCCGTAGGCCTTGCGCAGGATGACCGTCACTTTGGGCACCGTCGCCTCGCAGTAGGCCCAGAGCAGTTTGGAGCCGTGGATGATGATGCCCCCATGCTCCTGGTCCACGCCGGGCAGGAACCCCGGCACGTCCACAAACGT
>DAOUBO010000175.1:0-2473 GCA_034432695.1 Anaerolineae bacterium
TGTGGAGTTCGTCTACGTCAACTGGGGGACGCTGGATGAGACGGTCCGAGAAGGTCACCATCCAGGTGATGGTCGTGGACTACATCCCCGACAAGACCGACAGGTGGCTGGAGGAGGAGGTCGTCCCGGCCTTCCAGAAGGAACACCCCAACATCAATGTGGAGTTCGTCTACGTCAACTGGGGGACGCTGGATGAGACGGTCCAGGGCTACTTCGCGGCCGGTGAGGGCGCCGACATCCTCAATCTGGGCTCCGAGTACGTGGCGGAGTACGGCGACCGGCTGGCGCCGCTGGGCCAGTACTTTAAGGATTGGCCGGACTGGGCCCAGTTCCTCCCCGGCACGCTGGACACGGTGATGTGGGAGGGCGAGCCGCGCGGCCTGCCCTGGCTGACTGCTCCGCGCGCCTACATGTGTCGGATGGACATCCTGAAGGAAGTCGGCTGGGACCGGGTGCCCCAGACCTTTGACGAGATGGTGAAACTGGCGGGCGACGCCACCATCATTAAGGACGGGGCACTCCAGCGCCAGGGCTTCACGCCGCTGGACGACTGGCAGGAATACATCTCCCTGATCTGGACGCTGGGCGGCTCCATCTACAAGGACGATGGCAGCCCCAACTTTGATAGCCCCGAGGCGCGCGCGGCGCTCCAGTTCATGTACGACCGGCGTCGGGCCGTCCTGCCCAACGAGCAGACCGCCGGCCTGCCGGAGACGACGGGGGCGCTGCTGGCCCCCGACCTGGTGGCCTGCCAGTGGGGCAACCTCTGGGGCGCCCCGGCGACCAGCGACCCCATCTGGGAGAAGATTGAACTCTTCCCCGGCTTCACCGACCCCGACTTCCCCAAGAGCAAGCCGGTGGTCCAGGTCTTCAACGACTGGCTGGCCATCCCCGCCTACTCCAAGCACATCCCCGAGGCGGTGGAGTTCCTGAAGTTCCTGGGTTCCGCCGAGAATCTGAACACCTACAACTCCCACTTCGGCTCCTTCCCGCCCCGGAAGGACGCCTGGTTCGGCTATGTGGAGAAGGACGCCGTGATGAAGAAAATGGGCGAACTGATGGGCCAGTACGGCGTCGGCTTCGCCGACATCCGGGAGACGGCCCAGTTCCGCGACGTCCTGATGGCGGAGATGCCGCTCTACTTCTCTGACGCCCAGAGCCTGGATGCCACCCTGCAGAACATCCAGGAGAAGTACACCCAGATTCTGCGGGACGCCGGGCGGCTGCCGTAACGCAAACCCTGTATCCTCCCGCAGGCTGAAGCGCCTGCGGGAGGATACCCCCTGAAAGGTGGTTATGAACCCGAAACTGTATACCTTCCTCTGGGCAATCGCGACGGTTATCTTCATCATCCTCTCCAGCCTGGCCGTCGCGTCGGTGGCGAAACTCATCGCCCGCTGGCGGGGCAAGAACCGGCTTTACCAATCCCGCACCTTCGCCGGTTACTTCTTTGCCTCCCCCTGGATTGTGGGCTACATCATCTTCGTCATCGGTCCCACGCTGGCTTCTCTCTACTGGAGTTTCACCCGCTTCAAACTCCCCGAACCGCCCGTATGGGTCGGCCTGCAGAACTATATCCAGTTGCTGACCACCGACGACCAGTTCCGGGTCTCCATCCTGAACTCCCTCTACGTTACCTTCTTCGGCCTCCCCCTCCAGTTAGCGACGGCGCTGGTCCTGGCGTTGCTGCTGTACCGGAGACTGCCGGGCGAGCAGGTCTTCCGGATGATTTATTACCTGCCGGTGATGCTGGCGGCCAACTCGGCGATGCTCATCACCTGGCGACTGGTGCTGAACCCCAATAACGGCATCCTCAATACGCTCATCCGGATGGTAGAGGGGGTCTTTCCCTTCCTGGTGCCGGTCCGCCAGGGAGTGGTCTGGTTCACGGAACTCACCAACGCGGCCTTCCTGGGCCTGCAGCGCGGGGACTTCAACCTGCTGTACCAGACCATTGCCCGAGGGCTCCCCGGCCCGGAGGTGATGCCCCTCTGGCACCAGAGCCAGTTGTGGTCCAAGCCGGCCATCATCCTCATCGGGGTCTGGAGTTGCGGGACGATGATGATGATCTACCTGGCCGCCCTCTGCAGCGTCCCCACCCACCTGTACGAGGCGGCGCTGGTGGACGGCGCCAGCGGCTGGCAGCGCTTCTGGCGCATCACTTTCCCCATGATTTCCCCCGCCACCTTCTACAACCTGGTCGTCGGCATCATCGCCACCCTGCAGATCTTTGAGCAGTCCTACGTCCTTACCGACAACGGCGGTCCAGCCCAGTCCACCTATTTCGTTGCCTACTACCTCTGGCGGTCCACCTTTCGGTTCAACAAAATCGGCTACGGCGCGGCCATGTCCTGGATCCTGCTGGTCCTCGTCCTGGTGCTCACCCTGATCCAGTTCCGGCTGGCCAACCGGTGGGTCTATTACGAATACGAGGAGGCCTGAGGCATGCCCAAACCCAACCGGCGCGAATCGT
>DAOUBO010000176.1:0-1654 GCA_034432695.1 Anaerolineae bacterium
CCGCCGTAAGGTACCCTGCCGCTCCTACCCGCATTGCCCACGCCAGATCACTATCCCGCTCGCGGGGCGTTAGAACCACGACCCTGATTTCAGGGTACTCCGTCCGTATCCAGCGCACCAGGGCACACCACCGGCCTGGAGACATCCCCCACCCCAACACCACCACGTCGGGCCGTATCCCGGCGACCTGCTCCCGGGCCTCCGCCTCGTCTTCCGTCCCGACGACCACTTCTGCCTGGGGAACGCCGGCCAGGGTGGCAAGAAGTCCCCTCAGAACCAGGGCATCCCCGCCCAGAAGCAGAACCCGAACCATCGCCGTCTGGCTACGCAAAAGGGCAACTTCGGGACCTCCCTGAAAGACGACCCGCTTTCGGAAGCAGTCCAGCGGCCTTCACGGTGGTCCCTTGATCAAGGATACCCAAATGGTGCATTCCTGTCTACTGTCAATTCTTACAGGTTCGGTCTGCTCCGGGGGTACTCCCTGCGCCGAAATCAAAAGCCCGGCCGTCCATAGCCGGGCTTTTGCAGAACCTGAATCGGATGCAGCAGAAGACTCTGATGTGCTTCCCACCCACTTCGCCAATTTCCGCTACGGCTCCTCCAAACAATCTACAGAGACCCCCAGCCCTTCAGGATACTGGATGATTAAGGGGAACCTCATCGGACCTTCCACCATCACCCCGTATCTTTCCAGGGGGAGTTCGGTCTCTCCACAGGGCACAAACTGGAGATCATGCATTCCTCCCGGGAGTTCCATGGTGACGCATCCGCCAGACCTTATGGTTTCCATGAGCAAGTTGTCCCCCCAGGCCCGCTGATTGTGACGCGAAATGCGCACCTGGCAGATGGAAACAGGGGTGTGATTCAGGATTGTTACCGGGTAAGAGGGGATTGAGCCGCTGCCTTCCCTGGCCGGCTCAGAACACCCGACGAGCAAGAGCGTCAGAAGCCCAATCCCTATCCCTATCATCCGCAGAAGAATTCTCTGGAACCTCATGTTTCCTCCTCCAAAAGCAACATTAAGGGTTTTCCCAAAGACGATATGACCACCCGTCAAACATAGACCCATTTCGGGCAGACTTTCCACACAGCACCCATTGGCAATATCCATAATAACACGAAGCATATCCGTCCAGTCCATTGTGGGCTACAATATGAGCCCAATTGGCCGCATTTGTGGAATCTACCGCTATTTGCTGATAATATGAGCCGGGGTTGGCTGAAATTGAATGTAAGTGCTTGTAGAACTGCACCCGTAGTTCCAGACACCGCTCACGTTGGCGATCGGCCCCCTTGCCCATAAATCACGGGGTTCCACATGCTCTTCTATGATCACGAAGACCCCCGGCGGTTGGGCCTCCTGGGCCTTCACAGGTGAGGCTATCTCAAGGGCTACCAGCAGCAAGGGAATCCACAGCAGTTTTGCGATTCGCATTTGGGATGGTTCAATTTTCACAGAAGCAAGTACCCCAAGAAGGCTTTGTTTTTGCATCCCGCACCTCCTGAAATTAGACTTCTATACCATTTTATCAACCGCCTTGCTCCTTGTCAACAGGGAAATCCCTACTTATTTATAGCCAAAACCGGGCCCCTACACGCCCCCCAACACTGTTTTTCCTACCAGGTCCTGCCCAACAGCCCGTTGCTGGGCCCC
>DAOUBO010000177.1:0-1528 GCA_034432695.1 Anaerolineae bacterium
GAAAGGAGGTACTTTCTCCCACCTCCAATGGCCCGCTGGCGGTCGGGACGACTCAACCGTTCCTGTTCCAGCTGATTCCAGAACGGCAGGAATTGGCGGTAAATCTCCCAAAACTCTTCCACGGTGAGACCGGTGAGAGACCGGAACACTGCAGGCTTCCATTGGAGGACTTCTACACAGAGCATGCCCTTCCCTCCCATACCAGAATCGTGCTTATAGTATACTCAACCCCCTTTTGTGCAACAAGTCTTCTCAAAATTTATCCGTGAGAATCTGCGTTCATCCGCGTCCAACGCAAAATTCGCCAGAGTCCAGTGATGCTTTGCGGAAGCGAGGGGTGATCCGGACGCAAATCCCGCTGGAAGAAGCCCAGTATCGTACGCTGAAAGAACTGGCCGCGCGCCAGCGGACGTCGGTGGCCGGACTGATCCGCCGGGCGGTTAGCGCCTGGCTGGAGATGGCAGGGGGAATCTCTGAAGAAGAACGCCGCCGACGGGCCATCGCCGCTGCGGGTTGGTTCCGAAGCGGGCTGGGAGACCTGGCCGAAAAACACGATGAGTATCTGGCCCAGATTGACTGCGAGGAGACTCATCCCCAATGAGAATCTTTATAGACACCTCCGCTATTGAACAGATGCGCCAGTCGGGGATCCGCGCGGCCTTCACCTTTGACCGTCGCTTCGCCGAGCAGGGGTTTGAGGTATTGCCATCGGGGTAGCGAATGGAGAGAGAACAGGAGCATCGGGACGGCCTGGGAAAATATCTCGGGTGGCTGGCTCTCCTGGCCTTTCTGGTCGTGCAGGTCGGATGGGCAATAGCGGTTGTCGCAGCGAACAAGGGCACGGATTTTTACGTGTATTATTTGGCGGGAGAGGCACTGAAGCGCGGGTGGAACGTCTACGAACTGGACTTCTCCACCTGGCAGTCTCTGGCAGCCCAGACGAATGTGCCCCATTATAGCTTCCCCTACCTCTACTCTCCTCTGACTGCCCTGATTATCCGGCCTCTGACGCTTCTGCCGCCTCGCTATGCCTTTACGGTGTGGAGCGGGTTAAACGTCCTTTTGCTCTTCGCCTCGGGGCTTTTACTCTCGCGGCTGGTTGCCCGGCAGTGGGTCTCCCCGCTGGTCTTTATCGCCCTGGCCGGGTATGTGCCCGCGCTGACCACGGTTTACGCGGGACAGGTTAACTTCCTCGTGCTTCTCTCCGTGAGCGCCTACCTCTACGCCTTCCGGCGCAAGAAGCCGACCTGTGCCGGTCTGGCCCTGGCTGCCGGCATACTGGTCAAGCCGATCCCGCTCCCGCTGGCTTTTCACGCACTGTGGAGGGCGCGATATCGCCTTTTCCTCTCGGTGCTGGTCGGGCTGATTTTACTTGTCCTGCTGACTCTTCCTGGCGTGGGAACCGGGCCCTATAGGGCCTACGGACGTCTATCGCTCCATCTTTCGGGATTGACCCAGCCGGGCAGTCCGGGCGCCTATCCGCCCAACCAGGGGCTGGGCGGCTTCTTCGGACGCCTGCTGACCCATC
>DAOUBO010000178.1:0-3174 GCA_034432695.1 Anaerolineae bacterium
TATTTCGCCGCCTGTTCTCGGGGCTCGCTGCGGGCAAAGAGATGGGCAAAGCGGGCATGAAAGGCTTCAAAATCTTCCGCCCACGCTTCCAGCTCTTCCGGAGTCATTAGCCCTTCCTCCCAGCAAGATTTCAACTATATTATAGCAAAAGGGCGTTGTATGCGCAAGTACGGTTGTAGTATTAGGTCTGACGTTGCAATCCCCCGAAGGGGGTTCTCTTCAACGTTAGGGCGGTGCTTTACGCCGTGTCCCTCGCATCGGGTGGATATCCCTGGGCGCGCTAAACCAGGGCCGAATGGGGACAATTCCCATTTGGGCCTGCCGGTCAGCCGCTTTGGCAGGTTCTGTACGGGCATTCGGCCGAACGCCCCAACGACGCTTCAGAAGTACCTTTGTCGCCTGCCCATAGCCACCTGCTGGGGGTGTCGCCGCCTGCGGCTGGCGGCTAATCCCCTTTTCGCCCCTGCACTCCGCCGTGCGGTGACCGGGCGCACAACGCAGGGCGATGCGGTCACTCCTCTGCCAGGAGGTCAGGAGTTGCACCTGAATGGGCATCCAGTTGTCAAAGTTCGGGAAATGTCATTGCGAGGCGGAGCCGAAGCAATCGCCGGTGTTCTTCCCTTCGCTACCCATCCCCCGCTCTTGCGGCTTCGGGTAAACGGGTCACACGGCGCGTGTTAGGCGCGGCGTAAAGGTGGTGACGCCGCTCGCGATATTCTCTGGTGCCCAACTGAGCCGAGGGTTACAAACACTCCGACGATGGACAGAAGCATTGCAAGGCATATTGCTACGACCAAATGACCTGCTCTGCTGCCCATCGCATTCACCTCACCTCTCAGGCCGGTGCAACGGTGCGACCGCGCCTAACGGCTCCAAGCTCAACCGCTGCGACCGAGGCGGCGAAGCCGACGAGGGAGCAGTCGGCTGCAGCGAGATGTTGGGCGCATATTTCTGAGAAACTGGAGAAGGCATACGCAATAACCGCCTGTCTCTTCCGATTACCGGTAGTTCCGTACAATGAGTGGTAAGTAGGCCAAATACCTTCTCCCAACCAGACTGACAAATGGGTAATCGTTGTGAGGAACTGAAACCGCAGTTACACGGTATTGCCAGACACCTGAAGGCTCGCCAACCGGCACAGGAATTACAAGAGGGGACTGACTACCCTGTAACTCCTGGAATAGAGAGCCGTCGGGCCTGTAAACAGACAGGCGAAATGTACTGCCTGCCCAGCTCACGATAACGGCCAACGGGTTCGTCCCATCCACCACGAAGGGATATGCCTCCGACTGTTCACCTTGATCAAGAGAATCTCCCATTATAGAGAGCGAATCGGGAATATAACCGGCCCCTCTGGTTTCTTCTAAAGCACGATTGAAGGCTGTGAGTACGCTGCTATCACAATTCTGCAATCCATTAGAAGGGTTTACAGAAGGCACAGGAGCATCAAATACGGCAAGTAGAGTATTATACTCAGTGCTCTGGGGATCAAGTTCCAGAATTGATGGAACCACTGAGGTATTGGAAATGCCCTCAATCACGTGAGGAAATGCCCCAGAGATCTCCACCACTTCGTTTGGATCGTAAGTATAGAGAACTACCCGATTCCCACATTCAGACACTGCGTACACATCCACAGCGTGAGAATCACTACCTCGCGCCAGGCCAACGACAGCTGTTCTCCTCTCCCCGCGAATTCGCTCTCGTATCTTCACATACTCAACCCAGTTAAGAAGGGGGTTAGGGAGCCAGGATGGGGTGTAGCGCACAGTGCGGTACCACGCTGCTTGCCGGTTTGCCTCCAGGTGTCGCTGGACAATATAGCACACCAGAGGATCGTTCGGATTTGTCTCGGGCATCCCCCAGTAATTGGAACTTTCTGGGATCGGTTGCTGGTAATCAAAGAAGTCAAGAGCTCCAATGGCCATACCCAAGCATGTTCCCTCTGTAGAACGTTCTGTATTGAAATTTTGAAACCTGAAACCGTTTTGAGCGGGCACAAACCGTTGGGGAACCTCGGCCACCCAGGAGGTACAGGATGGACAATCGTTCACCGTGATCGTGTACACAGGGGATTGGCTTTGATTGCCAGCCCTGTCACGGGCCACGATATACCACGAGACAGTACCTGCCTGTTCAAAAGGACCCAAATAGGCTCCAAGACTCTTGTAGCGGTCACCGTTCAGGTCAATTTCCATGTACGATTCAGAACCGCCATTAAGGTTATAGTACACCCTGATCCAGTCCAGGCCCGACCACGTGCCAGTTGCGGGAAGGTCTCGGATACTCGCTACAATCTTGGAGAGAACCGGCCGTGGGCACAAATTGCGGTTGATAACCCTGGGACTTCCTTGTACATCTACTCTAATCTCTGGCGCCGTGGCATCTGTCCCGCCCCCCACCGCCAGCTTGACCACGAAGGCGTCGGAGAAGCCATTGTAGCTTGTGTCGAAGGCGCCGGGGGTGGCCGGGAAGTTGGAGGAATAGGTCCGGCCCGTGACGTAGGCGTTTCCGCCCCCGTCCACGGCGATGCCATAGCTCCCGTCCCCATCCGAGCCGCCCAGGAAGGTGGCGTAGAGGAGGTCGGAAGAGCCAGCCGTTTGAACCAGGACGCCGGAAAACGATGAAGCCGGGGTGAAAGGCGATGCCACTTCAAAGGCCCTCGCCTCAAGCCTCTCCACACCCAGAGGCCCACCCGAGAAACCCTCCACCGCAAAGAGGGGCAGGGTAAACTTCCCAACCGCTGTCTCCAGGCGCAGACCCTCACCCCCGACCCCTCTCCCGACATCGGGAGAGGGGAGCAGTTCTACCGCATCGGCCCCCTCCACCCGCAGGCGCACCACTCCCAGGTCGGCGCCGGGACGGACCACCAGGCGGGGCGCCACCCGCCCGCCCTCCCCGGTCAGTTCCAGGTCAATGCCGGGGTAGAGGTCCACGTAGCGCACCCCGGCCCATACCGGCACGTCGGTGTGCCATTGGGCCGGGTCGTTGCCGATGAAGTTGTTGACCGAGGTCTCCAGCCGGCCAAAGGGCTCAACCCGGGGGTGGGGGCTGGCGCCGGGGAAGGAGAGCCGGAGGGCGACGGCGCGGCCCTCACCCTCACCCCCCGGCCTGGCGGCCCCCCCCCTCACCCAGTGTTGGGAGAGGGAGAGGGGGGCAGGGGGGAGTGGGTGA
>DAOUBO010000179.1:0-2898 GCA_034432695.1 Anaerolineae bacterium
AAACGCCTTACTCGTGCTCCATATGTGGGCTTTATCCATTTGCCGATGCCCATACATATGGGTGGCCCGTGGGCCGAAATGAAATTTCGGCTTACATCCGGCGGTTTATCCAAATATGGGTGGCCCGTAGGCCGAAATGAAATTTCGGCCCACATCCGGCGGTTTATCCAAAGTCCAGATTTTAGGGGACGCCCCTATTCCGGGAGGTTGGGATGCTGAAGACCCACACATGCGGCGAACTGCGTGCCCAGCACGTTGGCCAGAGGGTGACTCTTGCCGGGTGGGTCCACCGGCGGCGGGACCACGGTGGGCTCATCTTCATAGACCTGCGGGATCGGTGGGGCATCGTCCAGGTCGTCGCCGACCCCGCTCACTCTCCCACCGCCCACGAAGCCGCTGACCGGGTCCGGCTGGAGTACGTCGTCCAGGTCCGCGGGCAGGTTCGGGCCCGACCGCCGGGACTGGTCAACCCCCGGATGGAGACCGGCGAGGTGGAGGTGCTGGCCGACGAGGTGGTCATCCTCAACCCGGCGAAGACGCCGCCGTTCCCCATCTTTGAGGACACCCCGGTGGACGAGGCCCTGCGGCTGAAGTACCGGTATCTGGACCTGCGGCGGCAGCGGATGCAGCGGAACCTCGTCCTCCGGCATCGGGTGGTGAAGTTCATCCGGGACTTTCTGGACCGACGGGGCTTTGTGGAGATTGAAACCCCCATCCTCTTCAAGAGCACGCCGGAAGGCGCTCGCGATTACCTGGTCCCCAGTCGCCTGCATCCAGGCAAGTTCTACGCGCTCCCCCAATCCCCGCAGCAACTGAAGCAACTGCTGATGGTGGCGGGCTTTGAGCGGTACTTCCAGATCGCCCGGTGTTTCCGGGATGAGGACCTCCGCGGCGACCGGCAGCCGGAGTTCACCCAGTTGGACCTGGAGATGAGTTTCGTCGCCCGCGAGGATGTGATGGCGGTTGTGGAGGACCTGATGATCGGCATCGTGGAAGAGTGCTCCGACCGCCGGTTGCTGACGAAGCCCTTCCCCCGGCTCTCCTACGAAGAGGCGATGGCCCGCTACGGGACCGACAAGCCCGACCTGCGGTTCGGGATGGAACTGGTGGACGTCTCCGACCTGGTGGCGGGGAGCGATTACGGTATCTTTGCCCAGGCCGTCGGGACGGGCGGGCAGGTGAAGGGCATCCGGGTCCCCGGCTGCGCGGGCTACAGCCGCCGTCAGATAGACGAACTGACCGCGCTGGCCCGGGAGGAGGGCGCGGCGGGGCTTTCATGGCTGGCGCTGGGGGCCGATGGGGAGATTCGTTCGTCCTTTGCCCGCTTCCTGGCGGAGGAGCGGGTTCAGGCTCTTCTCGCCCGGATGGAGGCCCAACCTGGCGACCTGCTGCTCTTTGTGGCGGACCGACCCCCGGTGGTGGCGGCAGCCCTCTCCGCGCTCCGGCTGGAGATGGGGGAGCGTTTGGGGCTTCGGGACCCCCAGGTCATGGCCTTCTGCTGGGTAATAGACTTCCCCCTCTTTGAGTGGAACGAGGACGAGAACCGCTGGGATCCCAGCCACCATCTTTTCACCGCGCCGATGGAGGAGGACCTGCCGTTGCTGGATACCGACCCCGGCGCGGCCCGCGGTCAGCAGTACGACCTGGTCTGCAACGGGGAGGAGGTCGGCGGCGGCTCCATCCGGATTCACCGCCGGGAGGTTCAGGAGAAGGTCTTCGGGCTGATCGGGCTGGACGTGGAGCAGGCACGGGAGCGATTCGGCCACATGCTGGAGGCCTTTGAGTACGGGACTCCGCCCCATGGCGGCCTGGCGGTGGGGGTAGACCGACTGGTGATGCTGCTGGCGGGAGAGAACAGCATCCGGGAAGTGATGGCCTTCCCCAAGACCGGCCAGGCGGTAGACCTGATGGCCAATGCTCCGTCCCCGGTGGACCCGAAACAACTGGCGGAGTTGCACATCCGGGTGGTGGAGGAATGAGTCAGCGGGTTGGCGCGCGCAGGGCCTGGGCTGCGGCCTGACCGGGGCTCATCTGGCCACTCAGCACCGCCTCCACCGCGCGCTGGAGGGCCGGTCCCACCTGATTCCGCACGGCCAGCGGGGGGATCGGCCGGGCGCTCTCCAGCAGGGTCGCCAGCACGGCCCGCTGCTCCGGCTGGAGCGTCCAGGCTTCCAATCCCGATCGCCGGACAGGAAGCCGCCCCTCGGCCCGGGTCCAGCCGCCGTACCACGCTGGCTCCAGCAGCCAGGCGGCCAGCCGCATCGCCGCCTCCTGCCGCTCCGGGTCCCCGGTCACCAGCGCCAGCATGCTCCCCCCAGCCAGTGCGATGGGCCGCCCGTCCCGGGTCGGCAGCGGGGCCATCGCTACGTCCCCCTCCGCTTCCCCCAGGAACCGGCGCACGTCCACCACCGTCATTCCCCCCGCTCCCTGGAGGAACTGCTCCCAGCAGGCCCGTGCGTCCGGGAGGGAGAGGAGCAGGGAGGGGGAGATCACCCCCGTCTCCGCAGCCCGACTGTAGAAGGAGAGAACCGCGGCCAGCGGCTCTTCGTCCAGGAGGGGGTTTCCGGCATCGTCCACCAGGCGTCCGCCCGCGGCCAGGTACTGGGCCAGCGTGAAGGGGGCCACCCCGCTCTCGCTCCCCATCGCCGGGAAAAGGAGCGGGGCGGGGGCCGAAAGGACCGCCGTCCACGAGATGGGCGGCTCCGGGATCAGCGCGGGACGATAGGCCAGGTGCTCCAGGTCCACGAGGAGGGGAATCCCGTAGGTGTGTTCTCCTTCCCGCCCCATTTCCAGCGCGAGGGGGTAGAAGTCGCCGAGGAGCGGCTCTGTGGCCTGCAGCCAGGGGTCCATCGGCTGGGGCAGGCCGGCCCGCGCGGGCCACCGCGAGTGACCCAAGGC
>DAOUBO010000180.1:0-2614 GCA_034432695.1 Anaerolineae bacterium
GGCCGGCCGCCACCGCAACATTGAGTTGCTGGTGGATACCGAGGTCCTCAGCGTGGACGGGGACGCGGGGCATTTCACCGTCCGTCTGCGCCGGAAGCCCCGGTACATTGACCTGGATAAATGTACCGGATGCGGGGAGTGCGGCAACGTCTGCCCCGTCATCATCCCGGACCGGTTCAACGCAGGGCTGGGGTTCCAGCGCGCGGCGTATAAACTCTACCCCCAGGCCGTCCCCAACGCGTACGCTATAGAGAAGCGCGGCATTGCCCCCTGCCGCAACGCCTGCCCGGCCGGCCAGCGGGCCCAGGGCTACATCGCGCTCATCCGCGAGGGCCGCTACGAGGACGCCCTGCGGGTCATCAAGGAGGACAACCCGTTCCCGGGCATCTGCGGACGCATCTGCAACCATCGCTGCGAGGACGCCTGCAACCGGGGCAAACTGGACGAGCCCATCAATATCCGGGCTCTTAAGCGCTTTGTTACCGACAAGGTCTACGCCAAACCGCGTGTCCCGCCCGAACCGGCCCCGCGCCGATACCCACAGCGGGTCGCGGTCATCGGCGCCGGGCCCTGCGGTCTGACCGCCGCCCAGGACCTCTGCAAGATGGGCTACGGCGTCACCGTCTTTGAGGCTCTGCCTGTCGCCGGAGGGATGCTGCGCGTCGGCGTGCCGGAGTACCGTCTGCCTTCCTGGATCGTGGACCGGGAGGTCCAGGACATCGTGGACCTGGGCGTGGAGTTGCGGCTGAACCACCCGGTGAACAACCTGGACGACGTCTTCGCCCAAGGGTTTGACGCCATCCTTATCGCCGTCGGCGCGCACGAGGGCATCCGGCTCAACATCCCCGGGGCCGACCTGGACGGCGTGCTCATCAACACCCACTTCCTGCGGGACGTCCGGCTGGGCAGGCCGCCGAAACTGGGCCGGGTAGTGGCGGTCATCGGCGCGGGGGACGTGGCGATGGACGTGGCCCGGACCGCGCGCCGCCTGGGCGCTGAAGTCCACGTCTACTACCGCCGGACCCGCGAGGAGGCGACCGCCGACCCGGAGGAGATGGAACGGGCGGAGGAGGAGGGCGTCGTCTTCCACTGGCAGGTGACACCGGTGGAGATCGTGGGCGACGGCAACCGGCGGGTCGTCGGGATGAAGTGCGTCCGCACCGAGCCCGGCCTGCCCGACGAGACCGGGCGCCGTCGGCCGGTCGTCGTTCCCGGCTCGGAGCACTTCGTTCCCTGCGACAACGTCATCTTCTCCGTGGGCCAGCGGGCCGGTCTGGCGTTTATCCCGGAGAGCGCGGGCGTCGGGATCACCGACCAGGGGACGGTCGCCGTCAATCCCAACACGCTGGCGACCAGCCGTCCGGGGGTCTTTGCCGCCGGGGACGTCGCCACCGGGACGGCGTTTGTCATTGAGGCCGTCGCCGCAGGCCACCGCGCCGCTCAGGCCATCCACCGGTATCTCCAGGGGATGGACCCGGAGCCGCCGCCCAGGCCCAAACTGCCGGTGGTGGAACTCTCCCGGGCCGAGATTGAGGAGCGGGTCGCGCGCGGCGAGGTCCACATCCAGCCCCGCGTCCCGATGGACATATTGCCCGTGGAGCATCGGCTCTCCACCTTTGAGGAAGTCGTCGCTGGATACACCGACGAGCAGGCCCAGGCGGAGGCGGCCCGCTGTCTGGCCTGTGGCATCTGCTCGGAGTGCCTGAGTTGTGTCTACGTCTGCCAGGCCGGGGCCGTGGACCACGACATGGTGGAGCAGACGGTGGAACTGGAGGTCGGCGCCGTCCTGCTGGCCCCGGGCTTTTCCACCTTTGACGCCGAGAAGGCCGGGGAGTACGGCGGGGGCCGCTATCCCAACGTCGTCACGTCCCTGCAGTTTGAGCGGCTCCTCAACGCGTCCGGCCCCACCCTGGGCCACGTCCAGCGCCCGTCGGACGGGAGGACGCCGAAGCGCATCGCCTTCATCCAGTGCGTCGGCTCGCGGGACCAGAAGCACGACTACTGCTCCTCGGTCTGCTGTGTCTACGCCATCAAAGAGGCGATGATGGCGATAGAGCACGAGCCGGATACCGAGGTGACCATCTTCCTGATGGACATGCGGGCCTTCAGCAAGGGGTACCTGGACTTCTACCGCCGGGCGAAGGAGCGCTATGGCATCCGCTTCGTGGAGTGCCGCGTCTCGGCGGTGAAGGAGGACCCGAAGACCCGCAACCTGGTCATCCGGTATGTGGATGGTGGCGCAGGCTGTCAGCCTGCGATCTGCGAAGAAGAGTTTGACCTGGTCGTCCTCTCCGTGGGGATGGAGGTTCCGGAGAGCGTCCGGGACCTGGCCCGGCGGGTGGGCGTGGCGACGGACGCCTACGGCTTCTGCCAGACGGTGCCCTTCGCGCCGCTGCAGACCAGCAAGCCGGGGGTCTTCGCCATCGGGCCCTTCCGGGAGCCGAAGGACATCCCGGAGTCGGTGGTGGAGGCCAGCGCGGCGGCGGGGCTGGCCGGCGCTCTCCTGGCGCCCGCCCGCTGGACCGAGACCGCGCCGGAGGTCTATCCGCCGGAGCGGGACGTGACGCGGGAGCCGCTGCGCATCGGCGTCTTCGTCTGCCAGTGTGGCTCCCCC
>DAOUBO010000181.1:0-11487 GCA_034432695.1 Anaerolineae bacterium
ATGATTTTTGACAAATTAACCCGGACATAGACCGATATAGCAGAGCAGCGTGACAGGAAGTCGGTATCCCACATTTGCTCCATTTTGTGGCGCTGATCAGGGGTTAATTCAATCCGGAATCGCTTTGGAATGGTTGTGCACCTCCATCTCGGCACTTTCCCCTGATTGTACTATGTGTCTGGATTAATTTGTCAAACTTCATAATTTCGGCTTACATCTCTATGGGTGGCCTGTAGGCCGAAATGAATGTCGGCTTACATCCCGGCGGTTTATCCAAAGTCCAGTCCTGTGGCGGGCGTAAGATAAATCTTGCGCTACGGGGGACGGGGGCATCCACCGGTTGCATACCGGGTATGACCGTGGTATACTTTCTTTTGCCAAACTTCCAGAGGACGGCCCCTATGCTGAACGTGGAACAAATCCGTGCCGACTTTCCCGCCCTGGCCCGCGAGGTCCACGGCAAGCCACTGGTCTTCCTGGACAGCGCCGCCAGTTCCCAGAAGCCCGTTCAGGTCCTGGAAACGATGGACCGCATCTACCGGGAATGTTACGCCAACGTCCATCGCGGCATCTATGCCTTCAGCGAGGAAGCCACTTTAGCCTACGAGAACGCCCGGGACAAAGTGGCTTCTTTCATTAACGCCCCCTACCGGGAAGAGATTATCTTCACCCGCAACACCACGGAGGCCATCAACCTGGTCGCCTATGCCTGGGGGCGAACCCACATCCGCCCTGGCGACCGTATCCTCCTGACCCAGATGGAACACCACTCCAACATCGTCCCCTGGCAACTCCTGGCGCAGGAAAAGGACGCCGAACTGCTCTACCTCCCCATCACCGACGAGGGGCTGCTGGACCTGGAGCGTCTGGACAACCTGCTGGACGACCGGGTCAAACTGGTCGCCTTTACCCTGATGTCCAACGTCCTGGGGACGATCAACCCGGCACAGGAAATCGTTCAGAAGGCACATGCGGTGGGCGCGGTCGTTCTGGTGGACGCGGCCCAGGCGGTCCCCCATATGCCCGTGGACGTCCGGGCACTGGGCTGTGACTTCCTGGCCTTCTCCGGGCACAAGATGTGCGGGCCGACCGGGATCGGCGTCCTCTACGGAAAGGAAGCCCTGCTGGAGGAGATGCCCCCCTTCCTGGGCGGCGGGGATATGATCCGGAAGGTGGAGTGGGAGACGGCCACGTGGAACCGTCTCCCCTGGAAATTTGAGGCCGGGACCCCCGCGTTCGTGGAGGGAGTCGGCCTGGGCGCTGCGGTGGACTACCTCCAGAGCCTGGGGATGGAAGCGATCGCGGCCCACGAGCGGGAACTGACCGCCTGCGCGATGGAGCGGCTGGGGAGCCTTCCCGGCCTGCGCATTGTCGGCCCACCGGCCAACAAGCGGGGCGGCGTCATCGCCTTCACCTTCCGCGACATCCACCCCCACGACCTGGCCCATCTGCTGGACCTGGAAGGGATCGCCGTCCGGGCCGGGCACCACTGTGCCCAGCCCCTCCACCGGCGCCTGGGCCTGACCGCCACCGTCCGGGCCAGTTTCTACCTTTACAACACTCCCCAGGAAGTGGACCGGCTGGTGGAAGCACTGGAACGCGCGGCCAAGACTCTGGGGCGGTAGCGATGAGCGATTTCTATCGGGAGCACATCCTGGACCACTACGCACATCCCCGCAACTGGGGGCGTCTGGAAAACCCAGACATCGTTGCAGACAGCGACGACCCTTCCTGCGGCGACCAGGTCCACCTGGAACTCGCGCTGGACGACGAAGGAAGAGTCCGTCAGGTCGCCTTTGAGGGGGAGGGATGTATGATCAGCATGGCCTCCGCGTCCATCTTCACGGAATACCTGGAGGGCAAATCCCTGGCGGACCTGGAACGGATAACGGAGGACGAGGTTCTGGCCCTGCTGGACGCGCCCGTCCCTCCAAGCCGTCGCCGCTGCGCGCTGGCCCCCCTGGCGGCGCTGAGGGCCGGGCTCCAGGCCTACCGCCGATGAAGGAACCATCCGCGGGCAACAGCATGGAGTGGCTGGAGGTCAGCGTAGAGACAACGGGTGAGGGAGCCGAGGCTGTCGCGGAAGTGCTGAGCCGCTTCGCTTCCCGCGGCGTCGCCATAGAGGCCGGGCCGGAAGGGCTGGCGACCGGCCCCGTCTCCGTCCGGGCCTATATCCCCGTGGACGAAGAACTTCCCCAGACCCGCCGCCGGGTGGAAGAGGCCCTCTGGCACCTGAGCCAGATCCTCCCCCTCCCGGAGCCCTCCTTCCGCATCGTCTCCGAGGAGGAGTGGGCGGAGGCCTGGAAAGCCCACTATCCCGTCCTGCACCTGGGAGAGCGTCTGGTCGTTCGGCCCTCCTGGCTCACCTACACCCCCGCAGAGGGAGAGGTCGTGATAGACCTGGATCCCGGCATGGCCTTCGGCACCGGCACCCACCCGACCACCCAGATGTGCCTGCTGGCACTGGAAGAGCACGTCCGGCCCGGTATGCGGGTCCTGGACCTGGGGACGGGCTCCGGGATCCTCGCTATCGCCGCCGCGAAACTGGGCGCCGACCGGGTCCTCGCCCTGGATAACGACCCTCAGGCGGTCCGGATCGCCTGGCAGAACGTCCAGCGCAACGGCGTTGCCGATCGGGTTCAGGTCGCCGAAGGCTCCCTTTCCCGGGCCCGCGGCCTGTTTGACCTCGTCGTCGTCAACATCCTGGCAAAAACCATTCTGGAGATGCTGGAGCAGGGCCTGGCGACCCGACTGAAACCGGGAGGCCGGATGGTCCTGGCCGGACTACTGAGGAGCCAGGAGGAAGCGATCGTCCAGGCCCTGGAAAGGGCCGGCCTGAAAGCGACCGCGCGGCGGGAGATGGAGGAGTGGGTCACTCTGGAAGCCCTTCGGGGCTTGACGAAACCCTCCGCCAATGGCATAATCCAGCCTGAAAGAACTCAACCAGGAGCAACCGGTGGCAGTGCGGCTTCCGAACCTGATCCGTGACGACCTGGAGCGCGCCGAACGCCTCCTTCGGGAACACGGCGCCGACGAACATCCCGCCATAGTGTTTGCCGTAGACCACCTGCTGGGCAGCGGTGGCAAGCGGCTTCGGCCAGCCCTGGTTTTCCTCTCGGCCCATCTCTGCGGCGCAGATCTGGAGCGGGCAACCTTCGCCGCCGCGGGGGTGGAAATGCTCCACACCGCCACCCTCGTCCACGACGACCTGATAGACGGCTCCCTGATGCGGCGGGGAGTGGAAACCCTCAACGCGCGCTGGTCTCCCGCTGCCACCGTCCTGACCGGCGACTTTCTCTTTGCGCGCGCTGCGTATCTGGTCGCCCAGACAAACAGTGTCCGGCTGGTCCGACGCTTCGCGGAGACCCTGATGGCCATCTGCAATGGCGAAATCCACCAGATGTTTGAGGGCCGGGGTTCTATCCCGACCCTTCAGGAGTACGAGCGGCGCATCTATGCCAAGACGGCGTCCATGATCTCCCTGGCCGCGGAGGCCGGCGCCATCCTGGCCGAGGCCGACGAACCCCTCATCGCCGCCCTGCGGACCTACGGCGAGTGTCTGGGGCTGGCTTTCCAGGTTGTGGACGACGTTCTGGACTTCGTCGCAGACGAGCAGACTCTGGGCAAGCCCGTGGGGAGCGACCTCCGCCAGGGGCTGGTCACCCTTCCTGTCCTGCTCTTCCTGCAGGACAACGGTAACCACCCGGCCCTGGCCCACATCCTCTCCCATGGCCCCTCCGAAGACGCAGTCCGGGAAACCGTGCAGGCTATCGTCGCGTCTCCGGCGATAGAGCGCTCCCTTCAGGTCGCTCGCGACTACGCCCGGAGGGCCAAAGAGGCCCTGGAGCCCTTCGCCGCCACCGAATATCGCGCTGTCCTCCTGGACCTTGCCGACTTTGTCGTCCAGCGCCGGTTTTGACCAAACCAGGTTCTCCGGGAATCGGCGCTGCTGGGGGAGCGCCCGGCCCACAGGGACAGCGAGGCGCCGGATGCAGCCCCGGCCCGGCGTGAATCGGGCCAACGGCTGCCATTCCGTCATTCCGTCATTCCATCATTCTGTCATTCACTCTGTCATTCTGTCATTCCATCATTCTGTCATTCTGTCATTCTGTCATTCATGCCCGACCTGTCCATCCTCATCGTCAACTGGAACGTCCGGGATCTGCTCCGACGCTGCCTGCAGTCCATCTTCGCCAACCTGCCCCCGCGCCAGATGGAAATCATCGTTGTGGACAACGGGTCCAGCGACGGCAGCGTGGAGATGGTCCGGGCGGAGTTCCCTCGGGTCCATCTTATCCCCAATCCCGACAACCGGGGCTTCCCTGCGGCCAACAATCAGGGGCTGGCCGTGGCACGGGGCCGGTATATCCTGCTCCTGAATCCCGACACCGAGGTCGTGGGGGACGCGCTGGAGACCATGGTCGCCTTCGCCGATGCCCACCCCGACGTCGGCGTCGTTGGCCCCCAGTTGCTGAATCCCGACGGAACGATCCAATCCTCTCGCCGCCGCTTCCCCACCCTGGCGACGGCGATCTTTGAATCCACCTGGCTTCAGCCCTGCGCGCCCCGCCGTCTGCTAACCCGCTACTACGTTCTGGACCGCCCCGACGACGAAATCCAGGACGTGGATTGGGTAACGGGAGCCGCGCTGATGGCCCGCCGGGAAGCCGTGGAACAGGTGGGGCCAATGGATGAGGGGTTCTTTATGTACTCCGAGGAGTTGGACTGGTGCCGCCGGTTCCGGGACGCTGGCTGGCGGGTCGTCTACCTTCCCACCGCGCGAGTCGTCCACTACGGGGGCAAAAGCAGCGAGCAGGTCCTCCCGGCCCGCCACATCCACTTCCAGGCCAGCAAAATTCGCTATTTTCGGAAGCACCATGGAGCCGCTGCAGCGGGGGTCCTGCGGGCAGTCATTGTGGGGAACTACCTCTGGCAGATGGGAATAGAGGGGGCAAAATGGCTTCTGGGGCACAAACGCCCCATGCGGGCCGAACGCCTTGCGGCCTATCGGCAGGTGGTCCGGGCCCTCTGCCGGGGTCAATAGCCCCGGCTCTTCGCCTTTCGCTCGCTGGCCGAAAGAGGCCCAACGCTTTCACTCCCCCTCCTTGACCTCCTCCCACAGGCGGTCCATCTCGGCCAGCGTCATCCCGGAAAGGTCCAGCCCCCGCTCCCGCGCCAGCGCTTCCAGAGCCCGGAACCGACGGGCGAAACGGGCGTTCGCTGCGCGCAGCGCAGTCTCCGGCTCCACCCCCAGATGCCGGGCCCAGTTCGCAACGGCGAACAGCAGATCCCCGACCTCCGCCTCCACCTCTGCCGGCGTCCGGGCGGCCTCCACCTCCGCCAGTTCCTCCCGCACCTTCTCGGCCACCTCCGCCGCGTCCGACCAGTCAAAGCCGACCCGCGCAGCCCGCTCCCCGTAGATGTGGGCCTGGAGCAGGGCCGGCAGCGCCGGGGAGACGCCGTCCAGCACAGAGCCCTCCCCGGCCCGCTCCTGCGCCTTCAGGTGCTCCCAGCGGTGCAGGACCTCTTCCGCAGTCCCCACTTTCACGTCACCCCAGACGTGGGGATGGCGACGCTTGATCTTGGCGTCTATCCCGGCAATAACGTCCGTCATCCGGAAGTGGCCCTCTTCGGTAGCGATCTGCGCGTGGAGCACAATCTGGAGCAACAGGTCCCCCAGTTCCTCCCGCAGGTCGTCCATATCCCCCGCATCCAGCGCGGCCAGCGCCTCGTAGGTCTCCTCCAGCAGGTGGCTCCGGAGCGACTCGTGGGTCTGGGCCCGGTCCCACGGGCAGCCGTCGGGCGCACGCAGCCGGGCCACCGTCTCCTGAAAGCCCTCAAAACTGCTCACCTGCGGCAGCGGCGGGACGTAGAGGGACGTCAGATGGTCCACCTCGTGGTGGTCCAGTTCCCAGAGAGGCATCCAGACCACTTTTTCCTGCTCCGTCCCCGCGGCGACGACCAGCGCCACGGGGTGCTCGTCGGGGTACTGGTTCATCAGGGTAAGTTTCAGGTCCCCCGCGAGGGCCCGGCTGTGGACCTGCCCGATCAGCGCGGGGAGATCGGGATTGAGGGGCGGATGATGGCGCGCGGCCAGGTCTATCCCGTCGTAGACCTGCAGGCCCGGCCCCAGCGCGTCCAGGCCCAGCGCGGTGAGCGTCGGCTCCACGAAACTGAGCCCCTCCACGACGCGTACTGCCAGGCCCTGCTCCCGTGCCCCCTGGAGGATCTCCGTCACCGTCGCCTCGCCAACCAGGGGATGTCCCGGCACCGCGTAGACAACCCCCTCCGGGCGCTTCCCCAGCCGCAGGACCTCCCCGACGATAGCCCGGTAGACCTCTGCGAAGTCCTCTGCCGTGTCGTAGAGCGGGTCAAAGGAATGAACGGTCAGATGGGGGGGCAGGTGGGAGACGACAGGATGCCGGGCGGTCCGCAGCCAGACCTCCCGCACCGTCTCCAGCACCTCCCGCGCCTCCAGCGTCAGATGCCGGGGATTGCCGGGCCCCAACCCGACGATGCAGATGCTCATCGTGTGCTCCGTATCCCCTATTCCACCTCTATGCTCTCCACCAGCAGTTCCTTCCCCCCGACGGCGACGGGCCGCAGCGCGCCGCATACCGGGCAGGTCCAGTCGTCCTCGGCGGGCTCATATTCCGCCCCGCACTCCAGGCAGTGGAACCGGGCCGGCACGCGCCGGAAGGTCAACTCCGCGCCCTCCGCCGGGGTCCCCTTGCTGATGAAGTCAAAGTAGAACTGGATATACTCCCCGACCAGACCGGAGAGGTCGCCGATGACCAGGTTCACCTTCAGAATACGACTCGCCCCGGCCCCCTGTGCGTGGGCCAGGGCGATGTCCAGAATGGATTGAGTGACGGAGAGTTCGTGCACTGACGGCTAACCCCTATTCTATCGGCTCTACCCGCACCGCGCAGACATAGAGAATCTCCATGCCGAAGGACTCGCAGAGGTCCCGAAGGAGCAGACAACGGGTGACCATTTCGGGGCCCCAGAGGCGTTGAAAATCAGCGCCCGGACTCGGCACTCCAATTATAGCCAACGCCGCCCGATGCGCAAGCCTGCAACGACGGATCGCCGAACCCGTATCCCACCCTGCGTCTGAACCCCAAGACACACCGGACCGCCCGTGCCCACGCGAGCGCCAGGGCTACGGGAAAACATCCACCAGCCGGTAAGGCCCGCCCTGCATGTCATCCCGATAGACCTCAAAAACGACGGAAGGGCCGCTCACACGGACCACAACAAAAGTGCTTGGTGCTCCCCTATCTCCCACCCCTCGCGCGTGCCCCACATCCACCTGCCACACCCCGTCCACCTCCACCGCGCTGTAATTGTGCGTATGCCCGCAAAGATAGGCCCGCACGCCGTGGGCCCGGAGAAGCCGCCAGAAGCGGTCCCGGTGGGCAGGATGGGCATCCAGGCTATCCCCGACGTGGCGGACCCGCCCCGTCAGCGCGTCGGGCTGAGGGAAAGCCGGTTCATGCCCGAAGACAAAGATGTGAGGCTGATCCGTCGCGGCCAGGTCCGCCGCCAGCCACTCGTACAGATGATCGGGGATATCCCCATCGGTGACGGCATCCCCATAGACGTCGCAATAGACGTTCAGGACGACAAAATGAGCATTCCCATAGTCAAAAGAGTACGTGGTTGTTGGGCAACCGGGAGGGCCAGGGCGAACGGGACCGTAGTCGTACGCCCTGAGCCATTCCATATCCTCGGGGGTTTCCACCTCGTGGTTGCCCACCGCAGGATACCACCGAAAATCCGTTCCCAGCGTCGTCGTAAGCGTCCAGAGGACCCCCGCGGGCGGGTCTACATCCCCCGGGCTGACCATAAAAGCGATGCCGCCCATCGCGGCGATCGCCGCGCACGCCCCCCGGAAAAAGCGGGGAGAGTCGTAGGGGCCTGGACCGGCATAAATGCGCATATCCGCAGCAACAGCGAAGGCAAAGGACGGCTCCGGGATGGGAGAGGGAGACAGCAGGGGCGTGGAGGTCGGGAGAGGAGCGGAAGGGACGGGCGTGGGGGAAGGAGAGAGAGGCGAGGGCACGCCAGACGTCGGCTGGGAAGGGGGGAGCGGCGACGGGGACGGCAGCCCACAGGCTGCCATCCCCATCCCCATCGCTGCTGCCAGCAGCAGAACGAGGAGCAACCTACCCCGGTGCTTCATCGCGACCGGCCCGCTTCCAGGGCAGCGCCCTCTCTACCGACCTACCCTGAACTCCCTCCCTGCCTGGGCAGGTGGGGGAGGAGCCAGGAGAGGAAGGCGTCCAGGGAGCGGGTCTGCAGAATCACCCGCCCCGGACCGGTGAGGTCTACGACCAGCCCCTCGCCGCTGAAGAACGTGGATTTCAGCCCGCCAACGCGGCGGACCTTGAAGCCGATCCCCTCGGTAAAGGCTACCAGGTGGCCGGTGTCCACCGTATAGGTCTCCCCGGCTTTCAGGTTGACCTCGTGGATGGCCCCGAAGGAGGAGAGAACCAGTTTGCCCGTCCCGGAGACCCTGAGCATGATCAGCCCCTCGGAGGCAAAGAAGGTTCGGGCCCCACCCCATTTGGTGTCCAGGTCAACGCCCATTTCGGAGGCCACATAGGAGCCGGACTGGACCATCAGCGTCTCGTTCTGGAGGTCTACCACATAGAGATCGCCGGGGACAGCCGGGGCGATGGTCAACTCGCCGCCGGTCGCGGGAGCGCGATAGACGTTCTGGAAGAAACTCTCTTTCGCCAGGACGGAGCGGGCCAGGGCTTTCAGAACGCCGCCTGCGGCTTTGGTCTCCACCGTGACGCCTGCGCTCATGCTCACCATCGCGCCGCTTTCCACGCGCACTTCCTCGTTCGGCCCCAGGCGGATGACACCCAGAGAATAAGAGGGTCGGTAGAGGATTTCTACTTCCATGGTGCTCCTTTGATGGTGGATTAGAGGGCGTATAGTTGGTGCGGGGGACGCTCTCTACCGCCCATTATACCACAGGTCGCTGCGGATGCCCACCGGTAACAACTATGGGGTGCATTTCCATTTCCCGGTGAGGCGCTCCGGGCAACCCATCGGACAACCTGATGCCCAGAGGAAGTTTATCCTCGCAGAGCAGTTTCCCTGAAAACCGACACCACCACGTCGGGAAGAACATCCGGCGAGACGATGCGACGCTCTCCTTCCCGCCGTGCCTTCACCTCCACCCCACCCGCTTCCACGCTTCGGCGGCTCACGGTCAGCCGGACAGGGCACCCGACGAGGTCGGCATCGGCAAATTTGACGCCAGCGCTCTCGTCCCGGTCGTCCCAGAGGAGCCGGCAGCGGCCCTCCAGGGCCCGCCGGACCTCCGCCGCGGACGTCAACACGGCCTCATCCCTCCCCAGCACGACCAGATGGACGTCAAAAGGAGCCAGAGCCGGGGGCCAGACCAGCCCGAACTCGTCCCGACAGGCTTCAGCGACAGCGGCCACCCACCCCTCCACCTCCACTGCACACCGCCCGACGGCGACTGGACGCACCGCTCCCTCCGGGTCCGTGTAGGTGAAGGGGACAATCCCGTCGGCCTCCCACGATGCCAGCAGAACCGCCGCGCCCTCCTCCAGAGGCGCGCCGCATTCCGGGCAGGGCAGCCCAGCCCGCGCCCGGGCCACGTCCTCCAGAAGCGTAACGGCGAAATCCCGCGGGTAGTTGACCCCGGTCAGGTGATACCCCTCCCGGTTCGCCCCGGCGACGAAGTTCGCTCCCGCCCGGACGGAGAGGTCGCCGACAACCAGCGCGCCCGCTCCCCCCGGCGTCGGACGGACCCGGAGGCCGACCGGAGAGGCATACCCCGGCACTGCGCCGATGGCCCGAATCTCCGCCTCCGTCGCTGGACGCAGGTCGGCCCGTCCCAGAAGACGGATCAGTTTCTCCTCGCTGACCTCCAGGTCGCCCCGGACCACGACGAAGACGACCTCCCCCTCCCCAACCGGGCCCGTCGCGTAGAAGACGGCCTTCAGCGTCCGCTCCACGGGAACCCCCAGATAGGCCGCGACGTCGGCGATGGTGGGGCAATCGGGCGTAGGGACCGCCTGCACGTCCTGCAGGGGTTCGGAGGCCCCCTTCGGGAGACGGAAACGAGCCGCTCCCGTCGTCGCGGCGTACCCACAGGCGGCGCAGCGGAGAACCGCCGTCCCGCCGGACGGGTGGGGGGAAAGAAGCGCCACGCCCCCGGAAGCCTCCGCCCGGTAGACCTCCAGCCCGGTGTGGGCAAACTGTGTCCGGAGGTCCTCCAGGAGTTCCCCGCCGGCTTCATCCCGGCTTGCAGGGTCTGGATGCAGGAGGACCGCGTCCAGGACCCCCCGCTCCCGCCAGCGCCAGAGGCCCCACGGGGCCTCAGAGCGCTGTCGCCGGAAAACGTACAGGAGACAGGGGAGGTCCCGGTGGGAGACGACATGGCGAGGGAGGAGGGCTTTCAGCGCCCGTTCCGTCTCCACCCCGGCGGGGAGCGCGATCGGCTGACCGCCCCTCGCCTCCAGGACCGCCGTCAGAGCGGCGCGGGCCCGCTCCAGAACGCGAAGGCCCAGGGGCAGCCAGGCGTACCGTCCCGGCTCCACCGGAGCCACCATCGCGGCCCGAACCATCAGGCCCAGGCCGGGCGTCGCCGTATCGGCTGGGGCCTCCCGCAGAGTCCGCCCGAAAAGGCGGGAAAGAGGAAATCCGTCCATGCGCATCGGCAAACCTCCGATCACCCCTTCAGCCACCGGAGAACCTGCTCCGGCAACCGATCCCGATTCTTCTCCGTCACTTCCCAGAGGGTGACGATGGGCAGGGCTTTCAGCGCGTCGGCCCAGGGGTTGGGGTGGGCCATCACCGTCGCCAGAACGGTGGAGGGACCGCTGACAGCCTGCAGGACGACGTCCTTGAAGGGCCCGCAGAAGAGTTCCATCTTGCCGATCTCGTCCACGACCACGATGCGCCCGTCGGCTATCGCGCGCCGCAGCGCTGCGACGCCGACCCGCTCAATGGCCTCCACGTCCACGCCGTAGCGGCCCACCCGCGGCCGCCCCTCGCCCTTCAGATCTACGTGGGCAATGACCGCCTCCTCGCCGTCCAGCGTGACCAGACGGAAGCCTTTCCGTCCGCCGGGGCCGCGGATCTCCTCCGTGTAGAAGCCGCCCGCCCGCGGTCCCAGCGCCGCGACAACCTTCTGAACCACCGTCGTCTTGCCAATTCCCGGCCTTCCCGTGAGCAACAGGGTTCGGCCCATTGCCGCCTCCGGAAGCAACTGGACTGTAGTGGCCAGTTGCGGGATTGCCAGCCCCCGCAATTCAGGGTACAATGATACCACGAATCGGCCGATGAAGCGAACGTACCCGGTGGCGCGCGTTTCCGAGACGATCCGGCTGGCGATGGCCGGCGCGCTGGCGCTGGTGGCCCTCGCCTGCCATCTCACCGCGCTTCCGCTCTTCCCCACCCCGACGCCCATCCCCACCGCCACCCCCACGCCGACCC
>DAOUBO010000182.1:0-2685 GCA_034432695.1 Anaerolineae bacterium
GGGCCGCCGCCCCGTCGTCCTTCACAGCGAGGCCGGGTTCGCCGCCTCGCTCCACTCCCGAATCCACTTCGCGAGATCCTCCAGTCTTCCCCAGCCGTCCGGGGTGGGGCCACTCTCCGGCGGGTCGGCCCCCGCCTCGCAGACCCAGTAGACGTGCATCCCGGCTTCCAGCGCAGGGAGAACGTCCATCTGCCATTCGTCCCCCACGACCAGACACTCCTCCGGCTTCCGCTTCAGAACCTCAGCGATCTCCAGAAAGAAGGCCGGATGGGGTTTGGTGGCATGCATCACCTCATAGGAAGCGACGAAATGGTAGGGAAACTCCTCCACCGGCACACCGGCCCAGGCCAGCCGCTGCTCAATCGCCGTCCGGGGGAAGAGAGAATTGGTCGCGATGGCAACCTGGTACCCCTGCGCGAAGGCCCATTCCATCAGCGGGCGGGCGGCCGGGACAGGGCAGGTCAGCCCCTGCAGGCGGGGGAACCGGGTTGCGTAGAACTCCGCGAAGATGGGCTCCATCTCCTCGCGGGTCCGGCCGATGGCCGGAAAGAAGGCCGCGTCAAAGACCTCCTGATTGGTCCGCTCTGACCCGGCGTTGGCCATCATCGCGTCGGTGGCCCGAAGGAGATGGCGGATGAAGGCGTCGGGCTGGGGGTAGTAGGCGGCGATGAACTCCCCCAGCAGGCCCAGATAGGCGGGGACGAAGGTGTCCATGTTGTTTTCCAGCAGGGTGTTGTCCAGATCAAAGAGAAGCGCACGGATCATCGTGGGCCTCCTTTATGGGGAGGTCGCAGGCCGGGATGAATTTCGGCTTACACCCAGCAGTTTATCCAGGGCCGGGAGGCTCACTTCTGCTCCCCGGTCTTCTGGGTGGCCTCCACCAGGGCGGAGAGGACGCGGCCCAAAGCCTCCTGCTCCCGCCCGTAGCAGGCCCAATCGGCACGGCGGAGGCACTCCTGCGCGGCTTCGTAGTGGGCCTGTGCGGCCCGCGCCAGGGCAGCCACATCGGCCGGGATCTCCTCCTGCGGCGTCGGCCCCGCCTCCGCAGGCGGCGGCTCCGCTATGCCCGTCACCTGCAGGAGGGCCGCCTCCAGGCTCTCCGCCATCGCGACCCGATCGCCGTAGGCCACCAGAACCCGCTTCAACTCCGGGAACCGCCCCGCTGCTGCCTGCAGGTAGAGGGGCTCCACATACAGCAGCGTGTCGTCTATCGGAACGACCATCAAATTGCCCCGGATGACCTGGGACCCGTGCTGGTTCCAGAGGGTCAGTTGCTGGGAGATGTAGGGATCCTGGTCAAATCGGGCCTCTATCTGCATCGGACCGTAGATCAGTTCCTGCTTGGGGAACTTGAAGACCTCCAGCAGCCCGTAGTCCTCCCCGTCCGAATCGGCGTAGAGCCAGGCGATCATGTTCCGCCGCCCGTTGGGAACGTAGGGGCGGATGAGCAGAAACTCCACCCTGTCCTCCCCCGGCACCTGCATCACCACGTAGTACGGGTCCATCTCCTCCTCCCCCTGCGGCCCGACCTCTGTGGGAGTGGCCCAGAGGTCCTCCTTGTTGTAGAAGACCTGGGGGTCCTCCATATGGTAGACCGCGTAGGCAGCGGCCTGGATCTGGAAGAGTCGCTCCGGATACCGCCAGTGTTCCCGCAACACGGGGGGCATCCGGTCTCCGGGAACGAAGAGGTCGGGGAAGATGGACCAGTAGACCTGGATGATGGGATCCGTCGGGTCCACCACGTAGAAGGTCGTCTCGCCCGTATAGGCGTCTATGGCAACCTTGACGCTGTTGCGGATATAGTTGACGCCAGCGAAGGGCTCGGAGTAGGGGAACCGGTTGCTCCAGGTGTAGGCGTCCCAGAGCCAGACGATGCGTCCATCGGCGATGACGGCATAGGGGTCCGGGTCGTACCAGAGGAAGGGGGCCAGCATCTGGACACGATCGCCGATGGCCCGGTGGTAGAGGACGCGGCTGTCGGGTCGGAGGGCGGTGGAGAAGAAAATCTGCGAATGGCCAAATCGGAGCGCGAAGACCAGCCGCCGGAAGAGCCCGCCCAGCGGAACCCCCGCTGGCCCTTCGTAGCGGGTGTAAACGTTCTGATCGCCGCTGGGATAGTCAAACTCCGGCTCCGCGGTGTTGACGATGGCGTAATCGCGGGTCACTTCGCCGAAATAGATCTCCGGCCGGGTTACCTCCAGCACGGGGTCGGCGGCCTTCGGGGGAATGTCCCGAACCAGCAGGCTGGGAAGTCCTTCGGAGGTGAACTCATTGACCGGGCTGACCACAACGCCGTAGCCGTGGGTGTAAACCAGGTGGCGGTTGATCCAGGTCTGTGCCTGTTCGGGGAGTTGCTCCGTGTCCAGTTCCCGCACCGCCAGCATCACCTGACGCAGTTGACCCCCGATGATGTAGCGGTCCACATCCACGTCGTTGAACGTGTAGTAGAGGCGGATCTCCTGGAGTTGGCCATAGGTCGTCAGAAGGGGGCGCCAGTCCCAGAGGCGGATATTCTGAACTGTGGGCTGGTTAGCCTGCAGGACCTGGGGGGTCAGGGTGCCGCGGGCCGGGAAATCCTGTTCCCGGACGTTCTCCAGGCCGAAGGCATAGCGGGTGAAGGCGATGGCATGCCGGATGTAGGGGCGCTCCGCGGCCAGTTCGTTGGGCGCGACGACGAACCGCTGG
>DAOUBO010000183.1:0-4087 GCA_034432695.1 Anaerolineae bacterium
CGGCCTTCCCGGGACAAAGGGGGCGTTCCCCGGCGCGTCCCCGGTCTGACCCGCCAGTTCCTCCAGCAACTGGCGGTCGTCGTTGTCAAAAGCATACGGTTCGTAAGACTGAACGGAGAGGACACCGAGAACCCGATCTTCCACCTTCAGGGGCAAGATCGCGATGGAGCGGGTCGCATCGCCGATCTGGACAGGCGGAACCGGAAGATTCTCCCTCTCCGCGGGATAATCACGAATCCACAGGGGCTCGCCCGTGCGAATCACCCAGGCGGCCAATCCTTCCGCCTCGGAGACCTTCAGCCGAAGCGGCGACTGTCGCTCTCCCCGGTCTACAAACACAGGCAGGTGGAGTTCCTCCTGGAGGGCATCGTAGAGGCCGATGAAAAACGTAGGGGCCTCCAGGACCCGTCGGATCGCCCCGGCGACGGTCTCCAGAATCGTCTCCAGATCGGCAGCAACGGCGACCTGGACATCCACTTCCCGCAGGACAGCCAGCGCTTCGGCACGCCGCTGGGCACGCCGGAGCAAGACGGAGTTGGCTATGGCAATGGCTGCCTGGTCGGCCAGCGCCTGATAGAAACGCTGAACTTCGGGATCGGGCTCGCGCAGACTGTTGTAGTAGAAAACCACCGCGCCCAGGCTCTGATCGCGGTAGACCAGGGGAAGCACGATATAGGAGCGAAACCCTTCCCGCCGGGCAACGTCCTGGAAGGTCTGGAATTCGGGTTCACTCCAGGCGTCCCGAATCCAGCAGGGAGCGCGGGTTTCCAGAACACGACGACCCGGGACGTGGCGGAAGGAGGAGGTGAGAAAGGCGAGATACTCTTCCGATAGGCCGATGGCACAGCCGGTGCTGAGACGGTCCCGCTCCGCGTCGTAGAGGTAGACGGCGGCGCGATCGGCGTCGCTGGCCTCCAGGCCAGCCTGGAGGATTTCCCGCAGGACCATCTCCAGTTCGGCGCCCGCAGCCAGATGGCGAAACACGCGAGGTGAGAAGTCCTGCCGGTTATCCGAATTCTCCGGGTACAGGTTCTGATCGCTCATCAAACTTTGAGCAGTTGCCGGATTCTCCGCAGGTGGTCCTCCACACGGGAGAGCGCCTGGCCGATGGTTGGGGCCCGGCCGGCCGGGTCGGATGCGAGGGAGGCCCCCAGAAGCCCCACGGCCTCGGTCAGGGCCAGGAACTCCTCCACCGGAGAGCGGCAGAGAAGGGACACTTCGGATAAGCGCTTCTTCTCCGGCTCCGCTGCTCCGGACGGAGCGCTCCACGCGGCCTCTAACGCTGCGCGAATCTGGCCTTCTATAAAGGCCAGGTCCTGAGGGTTGCGGACGAAGTCCAGATCGTTGGTGTTGATCACAAGCAGAGGAGTGGCATCGTAACAGGCGAAATGACGCTCGTAGGCCTGCCGCAGGCTTTCTATGTAGCCAGGGTCCATTCCCCGCTCGTAGGGCCGGTCCCGCATCGCGATCCGGGCCATCAGGACATCCAGGTCTGCCTGAAGGTAGACGACCAGGTCGGGGAGGGTCACCTTCTCAGCCAGCGCCTGGTGGAGCAACTCATAGGTGGCTAATTCGTCCCCCTTCAGGTTGAGATGGGCAAAGATCCGGTCCTTCGCAAAGGTGTAGTCGGCAATCAGCGGGCGGTCGCCAATATGCAGGTCCTGCTGCTGGCGATACCGGCTGAGGAGGAAGAAAATCTGGGTCTGAAAGGCGTACCGTTCCCGATCGGCGTAGAAGTCCGAAAGAAAAGGGTTCTCTTCAAAGACTTCCAGAAGGAGGTCGGCCCGGAAGCGGGGCTGAAGAAGGCGCGCCAGCGCTGTCTTGCCGACGCCGATGACGCCTTCTATAGCCAGGTAGAAAGGGCGCATACACCCATCTCCCCACGAGATTCTCCGCACTGATTTAGGATATACCCAGACGGGAGAAAAGTCAAGCCAGCGCTATCGCAGCATGTCACTTGACAGAAGCGAAGAAAGGTGTATACTATATGCAACCCGTTGCATATAATAATGGCTGTGGACGACGAACGATACGAATCGGCTCTTCGGATCTTCTCTCTTCTGGCCCATCCGGCGCGCCTGCGGATTCTGGACATGCTGCGGCGCGGGGAGGCCTGCGTCTGTCATCTGCAGGCAGCGCTGGGGGCTCCCCAACCGTACGTCTCCCAGCAGTTGCGGGTGCTGCGGGAGGCGGGCCTCATCTCCCAGCGCCGGGAGGGGCTCTACGTCTACTATCGGCTGGCGGACCCGCAGGTAGAACGACTGCTGGCGGAGGTCCTGGGGCCGGTGGAGGAGGAAGCCGCCATCCCGCAATGCACCTGTCCCCGTTGTCAGGAGACCTCTCTTTCTGAACCCATCTTCCTGGTGGAGGTCAACTGAGATGACCGAACCACGCGAGGGCGAGAAGCCCCCCGTTCAGTGCGCCTGCGTCACGGACCCATTCGCGCTGCTCCCGCCTGAGATGCGGCCGCGCGAGCAGAAGAAGAGCAGTCTCCGGAAGGTTACCTGCCCCGGCTGCGGCCTGGTCTTCTGGACCAACCGGGCAACGGACTACTGTATGGAATGTGAAAGAAAAATGACGAAATGACGGAATGACAGAATGACAAAATGACAGAATGACGGAATGACGGAATGACAGAATGACAAAATGACAGAATGACGAAATGACGGAATGACAGAATGACGAAATGACAGAATGACGAAATGACGGAATACGGAACACGGAGTACGTTATGACCGAAGTCTATGATCTTGCAATTCTGGGGGCGGGGCCGGGCGGGTACGTGGCCGCGCTGCGGGCCGCCCAGTTGGGGATGCGCGTCGCGCTGGTGGAGCAGGCGCGCGTCGGCGGGACCTGTCTTAACGTCGGCTGCATCCCGACGAAGGCGCTGGTCACCGCGACGGACCTGCTGGTCCGGGCCCGCCGCGCCGCGGAGGTCGGCGTCCGGATTCCCCAGGCCGCGCCCGACCTGGAGGGGATGATGGCCTACCAGCGGGCCGTGGTGGACCGGCTGGTGGGCGGCGTGGAGCAACTGCTGAAGGAGTGGAAGGTGACGGTGATCCGGGGCCGGGGCCGCCTGGTCCGGCCGGACGCCCTGGCCGTGACCGACGGGGCCGGAGGGACGACGGAGGTCGTCGCCCGGAACATCATCCTGGCCCCCGGCTCGATGACGGCCCGCCCGCCCATCCCGGGCCTGGACCTCCCCGGCGTGATCACCAGCACGGAGGCGCTGGACGTCTCCACCGTCCCAGCCCACCTGATCGTCATCGGCGGCGGGGTCATCGGGCTGGAATTCGCCTGCATCTACGAGGCGCTGGGAAGCCGCATCACCGTCCTGGAGATGATGCCGAATCTCCTGCCCGGCGCGGCCGACGAGGCGATCGCCAAACGGCTGGCGGTGATTCTGCGGCGGCGGGGGATGGACATCCGCACCGGCGCGACGGTCCAGGCCGTGGAGGAGACGGAGGCCGGCCTGCGGGTGCGCTTCGCCACGGCGAAGGGGGAAGAGGCGGTGGAGGGCGAACGGGTCCTGCTGGCGACGGGCCGCTGGCCCAACACCGCCGACCTGGGGCTGGAGGAGGTCGGAATCCAGATGAACCGGCGCGCGGTCGCGGTGGACGAGTACCTGCGGACAAACGTCCCCAGCGTCTGGGCCATCGGCGACGCGGTGGGCGGGCCGATGCTGGCCCACAAGGCCATGGTGGACGGACGGGTGGCGGTGGAGAACATCGCCGGGCAGAAGCGGGCGGTGGACTACCGCTCCGTGCCCAGCGCCATCTTCACCTCGCCGGAGGTGGCGGGCGTCGGGCTGACGGAGGAGCAGGCCCGCGCGCAGGGCGCCGACGTCCGCGTGCTCCAGTTCCCCTTCTCCGCCAATCCCCGCGCCCAGATTCTGGGGGAGACGGAGGGGCTGGTGCGCATCGTCTGCGAGGCCGGCAGCGGCCGGGTGCTGGGGGTCCATATGATGGGCCCGCATGTCACCGAACTGATCGCCGAGGGGGCGCTGGCCGTGCAGACCGGCGCCACGGCGGACGATCTGGCCTGGACGACCCACGCGCACCCGACGCTGACGGAGGCCGTCCTGGAG
>DAOUBO010000184.1:0-1516 GCA_034432695.1 Anaerolineae bacterium
GTCGAGCGCCTCCTCCCCCCCGACCCCGCCGCCCATCACCGTCGCCCGGACGCGGACGTCCTCCCCCAGCGCCGCCGCGACCTGCTCCCGATCCGCGTGGGGGATCTGGGAGCCCACGTACACCTCTATCCGCCCATCCTCCCCCCGCCGGGCCACCGCACACTCCGGCTCCAGAAAGGCGTGGTCCACCATCGGCGTCCGGTATGTCCGCTCTATGACGACATCAGCCTCGGCGAAACCCCGCTCCACGTCCCCCCGCCGAAGGTGGAGTTCCTCCAGAAGGTTCCCCTCCGGACGTTCCTCGTGGACCCGCGGGGACTCCGGACGAAGGGCCTGGAACGGGTCCGCGACGACCGGAAGGGACTCGTAGTCCACCTGAATCAGGGCCAGTGCCTGCTGGGCTACCTCCGGCGTCTCCGCCGCGACCAGCGCTACCGCGTCCCCCACGTAGCGGACCCTGTCGGCGCAGAGGACGGGCCAGTCCCGGTGGACCAGGCCATGGCGGTTATCGCCGGGGACGTCCTGCGCGGTCAGGACGGCATGGACGCCGGGGAGCGCCCGCGCTGCGGAAACGTCTATCCTCCGGATGCGGGCGTGGGGGACGTTGGCCCGGAGGACCGCGCCGTGGAGCATGCTGGGGAAAGAGAGGTCGTCGGCGTAGACCGCCGCCCCCGTCACCTTCGCCACCGCGTCGGGTCGGGGGAGCGGCCGCCCGATCACGCGGCCCGGAGCCCGGGTTTGCGGAACTTCCGGCTCCGTCTCCCGCCCTGCGGCCGCGCGCACCGCGGCGACGATGCTCCGGTAGCCCGTGCAGCGGCAGAGGTTATGGCGCAGCGCGGCGACGATCTCCTCATCGGTGGGGCTGGGGTTGCGCAGGAGAAGGCCCAGCGCGGCCATCACCATCCCCGGCGTGCAGAAACCACACTGGATCGCGCCGAAGCGGACGAAGGCCTCCTGCAGAGGATGGAGTCGGCCGTCCTGAGCGACGCCCTCAATCGTCAGGACCCGGCGGCCCTGGGCCTTCAGTGCGGGGAAGCGGCAGGAGCGAACCGGTTCGTCGTCCACCAGAACCGTGCAGGCCCCGCATACACCCTCCCCGCAACCGATCTTGGTCCCGGTCAGCCCCAGGTCGTAGCGGAGCACCTCGGCCAGGGTCCGGCTCTCCGGAACCTCCAGGGAGACGGGGCGATTGTTGACAACGATCTCCAAACGGGGCATAATCGTCTCCAGGGGTGGGGTCTACCTACAAGTATGCCACAGGTCGGGTTTTTTGGAAAACCCAACCCGTCCCTTTCAGCGCCCTCTACCCATATTCGGGAACCGGTGGTACAATAGCCATAGGCGTCTGGCGGCCGGATGGGTACTCCTAACGCTACGTCTGGCTCATCAATCAAGGACCAGCAGGTCGGATCGGCAATCCCTGCAGGTAGGTCGGATTGACAATCCGACACAGAGTCGGATTGCCAATCCCTGCAGGTAGGGCCGATTGGCAAATCGGCAACACGGCGGGATGCCA
>DAOUBO010000185.1:0-8074 GCA_034432695.1 Anaerolineae bacterium
AAGCAATGCCTGCAACGCCCCCACTGCCGGCAGAAACGCTTCGGAATATAGGAGAAGGACGATCCAGCGGCTAAGGAGCGCCAGTGCCAGGGCTCCAAGTGCTGTCGTCCAGAGAACGGTGCGGGCCACCAATGCGGTAAACTCCTTTCGTCTCTCTTCTTCTTTTTCTGCTGCCACCTGGGGGAATAGAACCGTGCTTGCCGCAAAAGAGACCATCCAAAGTTTTTCCACCAGGCCGACGGCTACAGAGTACAACCCTACGGCGGTTGGGCCTAGAAAACCATTCACGAGGAACAGATCCACACGGTAGTTGAGGAATCCCAGGATGTTTGCTAAGTGTGCTTGGAAGCCGTATGTCACCGCTTGCTTCATATACGAAGGGTTGGGATTAAGGTCGATGCCACCAGCAACCTGCTTAGCCAGGCGGAACACCAAAAAATCAACAATCAGCCAGGTGAACAACCCTGCGACTATTGCTCCGCTTACCCCGGCCCTCAGCGCAAGCAGAGCGAACGCGAGGGTCCCGAGAAAGAGAATAGACTGAGCGAGTTCCGCGTAATTATACTCTTGGATGCGCTGAGCACCAAGGAGCACATAGCGGACGTACCAAAAGAAGAGCTCTATGGGTACGAACGTCAGAGCCAAAAGAAGGTAGTCAGGGCGAACGCCAGGGAAGACGGTCTCTCGGAAGAAGAAGACTATAACCAGCCCGGCGAGGGCTCCGATACCGCCGATACCCACACTGAGCAGGACGTTGTTTCCCAATATCTCCTGGCGCCGGAACTCGCCGCGGGCCACGTAGTACACCGTTGCGGATCCAATCCCCAAATTGCCAAAGGTTACGATAAGCGAGGGCAGAAGCACGGCAAGGGCGTAGATTCCCCTGCCCTCCGGGCCTAAGACTCGAGCCAGAATAACGGACGCCCCTATGCCTAAGAGGAGGTTTAAGACGCCAGTAGTAAACGTAACCGTTGTTCCCCGAACGAATTTTCCGCTGCTCATTAGCCTTTCCTCAAAACAGCTCTATAAAGTCGGGCAAATTCTCTACCCACCGCTTGGTAGCTATAGCGCTCCTGTACATACTGGGCAAGTGCTTCAGAAGAATACTCTCCGTAGTGATCCAGCATGTAATCAAGCGCTTTAGCGAGGGCCTCAGGGTTGCCTGGAGGGACTAGTTTCCCAATCTCATCGGTGAGAATCTCGTTTGGGCCTCCAATACCTGAGGCGATTACCGGCTTTCCGCAAGCAAGGGCCTCAATAACTACTACTCCAAAAGTCTCAAAAAGGCTGGGCAGGACGAAAATGTCACAGCGTTTCATGAACTCCGCAACCTCTTGTTTGGTTTTCAGTCCGTGAAAACGGACAATGTCCTGGAGGCCGAGCTTACGCGTCAACTCTTCATACTCAGCTCGGTTTGGCCCGTCGCCGACGATGTCAAGCACAAAGTCGTTGCGCTTCTCCCTAAGCTGGGCTAGGGCTTCAAGAAGATACGGAATGCCCTTCTTCGGATCTAATAGGGCTACAACGAGAAGACGTTTTCTGCCATCCTCTTTTGCACGGCGTGCTGTTGGGGGAGAAAAAAGCGAGGTGTCAACCACGTTAGGGACCACGTGGAAGCGGGCTCTGACTCCCAAGCGCTCTATGTGGTTTCTCAAGTCTTCGCTCACAGGGCAGACGACGGCCGCCCGCCCAAAGGCGAACTTAGCCTTGACTCGCTCAAGTCCTCGAACAAGGCCTCGCGGAAAAGCAGTGGATTGTTCGGTAATTACCACAGGGATTCCATACCGCATCCCCAGCAGCACTGCTGGCACTCCAGCCGAATACACGTGCGCGTGGATAACCTCGGGTCTAAACCCTTCCCTGAGGAGCTTGGCAAAAGCCCGAAACATGGCCCACAAGTAGATAAAGTACGAAGTTTTGGGGATGGGAGATTTCTTGTGGCGCAGGCGCAGCGTACGAATGCCATCTTCTATATTGTCCTCAATCTGGTAGAGGCCGCGGATTTCTCTGTCTGCCCCTTCGCTGTAGAGGACGACGACATCGTTGTAAAGGGCGGTCGCCTTAACATGCTCCCGCACGAAAATCCCAGCCACAGGGTTCTCCTTGGAAGGATACCATGCGGGGATGTGCAGGATTTTGAGCCTTCTGCCTCTGGTCTCTTCAAAGTTAGGATCGCTCATGCTACTGGCCTCCAACACAATCCGCGCTCCAGAATGCTAACAATCCTCTCCCGTGCCCAGCCGTCGCCGTAGGGCCAGGCAGATTCTGCCCCCGCTCTGGCCTCCAGGGCCGCCTGAACAATCCTCTCAGGATCACAGCCCACCAAAGTGTTCCACCCTGCCTCCACCGTCTCCACCCATTCCGTCTCTTCCCGCAAAGTGACACACGGGACACGGAAGAAGAACGCCTCTTTCTGAACGCCACCCGAGTCGGTCAGGATTACCCGGGCGTTTTTCTCCAGAACAAGCATATCGAGGTATGAGACCGGGTCGATTATAAGCAGGTTGGGGGTAGCGGAGCGGAGGAGATCGGAAGCGAAGGCGCTCAAAGCGCGGCGGGTGCGGGGGTGGAGGGGGAGGACCACCGTTAGACCTTCGGCAGCAATTTTGGCCAACCCTTCGAAAATCGATTTGAGACGCTCAGGGTCGTCGGTGTTCTCCGCCCGGTGGATCGTGGCCAAGGCATATTCTTTGGTCCTGAGATTCATTCTTCCCAAAATCTGCGACCTCTCCTCGGCAAGCCCCAAGTAAAGGAGCACCGCGTCATACATGACGTCGCCGGTGTTAATGACGAGGGGACCTGGAGGCAAGGGACAAGGGTCAAGGGGGTAAGGGATGAGATCGCCATCGTTTAGGACGTTGGTGAAGCCCTCGCGGCGGAGGTTCTCCACCGCCGTCTGGGTGGGGCAGAAAAGCAGGCTGGAGATGTGGTCGGTGAGCACCCGGTTGATCTCCTCGGGCATCCGCCTGTTGAAACTGCGCAGCCCCGCCTCCACGTGGGCCACGGGGATATGGAGTTTGGCCGCCGCCAGCGCGCCGGCCAGGGTGGAGTTAGTGTCCCCATACACTATCACCAGGTCCGGTTTCTCCTGGAGGAGCACTTCCTCAATCCGCCTGAGCATCTCGCCGGTCTGGTAGCCGTGGGTGCCGGAACCTACGCCCAGGTGATAATCCGGCGACTTCAGGCCCAGGTCATCAAAGAAGACCCCGGACATCTCGTAGTCGTAATGCTGGCCGGTGTGGACCAGCACCTCGTGGATGGGGCTATCGGGATGCCTCTCGTTATGGCACTGGACGGCCCTGAGGATCGGGGCCACCTTGATAAACTGGGGCCGGGCACCGACGATGTCTACGACTTTCACGCCCCCCGCTTTTGCGCTCACCTGTGCCCTCCCCCCACACACCGGTATATCCATCCGCTGGAAGAAAGGGGACGCTCGCCGAAAAGGCCCCTTCCGTCCACCAGGACTTTATGGGCCAGGACCGCGCCCAGTTTCTCCAGGTCCAGTTCCCGGTAGGCCCGGTGTCCCACCATCACCACAGCGGCATCGCAGCCCCGGACCCGCTCCCAGAGGTCCCCCTGATACTCCTCCACCCAGGGGTCGTGGACGACCACCTCTGCGCCGGCAACTCGCAGGCGGTTGATCAACGCTTCAGTAGGGCTGTTACGGGTATCGTCGCTCTCCTCCAGATAAGCGTAGCCCAGGACGGCCACCCGGGCCCCGGCCAGCGGAAGGCCCGCTTCGGCCAGGGCATCTTCCAGGAGTTCGGCCACGTGGAGAGGCATGGAGTCGTTGACAGCACGAGCGGCAGGGATAAGCCGCAGCGGCGTCTTCTCCCGCGCAGCATAGGCCAGCAGCCAGGGGTCTTTGGGGATACAATGCCCCCCCACTCCGCTTCCCGGCAAATGCATCTGCCGCTCCGGCACCTTGTTGACCAATTCGCGCACCTTCCACACATCCCCGCCCACGGCTTCGCAGATCAGGGCCACCTCGTTGGCAAAGGCGATCTGGACATCCCGGTAAGCGTTCTCCACCGTCTTGACCAGTTCCGCCGTCAGGCAATCGGTCAGGTCCAGGTCGGCCCGGACAACCCAGCGGTAAAGCGCGGCCATTGTCTCCGCCGTCTCCGGGGTCATCCCGCCAACCACCCGGCTCATCTCCCGCAGGTTGCGGAGGAGCCGTCCGGGCCGCACCCGCTCCGGGCAATGCCCCAGGTGGAAGCCTTCGTTGCAGCGCCTCCCGCTGGTCTCCTCCAGAAGCGGCAAAACCACGTCCTGCATCGTGCGGGGGGCGATGGTGGATTCCACGATGACCAGCGCGCCCTCTTTCATCACCGGCCCCAGGCTCCGGAGCGCGCTGCGCAGGGCCTCATATCGGGGCTTTCGCTCATCATCCACCGGCGTCTCCACACAAATGAGGACCGCGTCCCGGTCCTGCAGGCGGGCGTAATCCGTGGTGGCACGCAGGCGGCCGGCCCGGACCACTTCGGCCAGCCGTTCCGCCAGGCCTGGCTCTTCGCCCCCAATGGGGCAGAGGCCGGCGTTGATCTGCTCCACTTTATCGGCCCTGATCTCCACCCCTAGGACGTCAAACCCGGCTTCGGCAAAGAGCACCGCCACAGGCAGGCCCATATATCCCAGGCCGATGATACCCAGAAGGGCCTCTTTCCGCTCAATTCGCTGCCTTAACTCTGCCAGAGTCATCGCAGGACTCGCTCCTACATAACGCAAGATGAATCCTGCGCTACAGGCTCCAGATAGACCACCCGATGGGTTTTTCCGGATTCCACGAGAGCCAGAGCCAGGCGCAGGGCGGCCAGGCCATCTTCCCCGCTGACCGGCACCGGTTTCCCATCTCTCAGGGCGCCGATAAAGGCTTCCAGTTCGGCCTTCAGCGGCTCATATCGCTGGATGGGGTAGCGGATCATACAGCCCTCGCTCACCCCCCGGAGGGTCTGGAGGGCTGGCCAGGGAAGGTCCGCCGCCTGACCGTTCTCGTAAAAGTAGAGGTCCTGGTTCAGGTCGTCCACCCGGAACAGTCCCCGTTCGCCCAGAACCAGCGTTTCCCGGATTTTCACCGGGGTGAGCCAGTTTAACTCCAGGACCCCTATGACTCCGTCCGGAAAGCGGAAGACCCCCCAGGCCAGATCCTCGTGCTCGGTATGGATGCGCTGTTCCGTCTCAGCATAAACCCGCGCGGGCTCCGAGTTCAGAAGGAAACGCATCACATCCAGGTCGTGGGTGGCCAGATCTATCACTACCCCCACATCCCGGATGCGGGTCGGGAAGGGGCCAATTCGGCGGCAAAATATCTGGAACACGCGTCCCAGTTCTCCCTGCTCCAGTTTTTGCTTTAAGGCCTGCATGGCCGGATTGAAGCGCACCACATGCCCGATCATCAACTGTCGGCCCAGTTCGCGAGCCCGCTTGATTAAGCGCAAAGCGCCCTCAACCGTAGCCGCGATGGGCTTTTCTATGAGGACGTGGGCCCCGGCCTCCAGCGCATCCAGTCCAACCGATTCGTGGAGCGCAGTCGGGACTGCCACAGAGACGGCGTCGGGGCACTCCTCTTCCAGCATCCGGCGATGGTCGGTATAAGGGCGAGCATTATAGCGGGCGGCCACCATCTCAGCACGCCGGGGATCAACGTCCACCACCGCCACCAGTTTGATCCCGGGCAGTTCGCTGTAGATGCGGGCATGGTGGACGCCCATAGAGCCCACGCCGATGATGGCGACCTTCATGCCAGCCCCTCCCGCCCTGCGAACTCGTTCACCGCCGCCACGATGGCCTCCAGGTCAGAAGGGCTTAAACCGGGGTGAACGGGAAGGGAAAGTACCTCTCTGGCCGCCCGTTCCGCCTCCGGGAAATGGCCGTTATATCCCAGGTTCCGATAGAGGCGCTGCTGATGAATGGGGACCGGATAGTAAACTTCCGAGCCGATCCCACGCTCTTTCAGGTAAGCCCGCAGGGCATCCCGTTTACCGCCGGGCACCCGGATGGTATACTGATGGAAGACGTGAGTACGGTCAGGAGGCACATACGGGGTTATCACTCCCCGCAGGTGCTCGCTCAGATAGCGGGCATTGGCCTGGCGGATCCGGTTGAAATGCTCCAGTTTCCGCAACTGCGCCAGGCCGATAGCGGCGTGAACATCGGTCATCCGGAAATTGAAGCCCAATTCGTCGTGGTAATATCGCTCCCGCGCCCCATGCTGGCGGATGATCCGGCACCGCTCCGCGATCTCCGGGTCGCTGGTGGTGATCATGCCCCCTTCACCGGAGGTGATGTTCTTGGTCGGGTAGAAGGAAAACACGCCTGTGCCGAAAGAGCCAACCTTCTGTCCCCTGTATTCCGCCCCATGGGCCTGGCAGGCATCCTCTATCACAACCAGCCCATATCGGGCCGCGATTTCCAGAATGGGCTCCATATCGCAGGGGAGGCCATACAGGTGAACGGGGATAATCGCCTTTGTCCGGGGGGTGATAGCGGCCTCCAGCAGCGCCGGATTCAGGTTGAACGTGTGGGGGTCAATATCCACGAAAACAGGACGGGCACCCACATAGAGCGCACAGTTAGCCGACGCGATGAAGGTAAAAGGCGAAGTGATCACTTCGTCACCTGGGCCAATGCCGTGAGCCAGAAGAGCGATATGGAGGGCTGTGGTTCCGGAGGACGTCGCAATCGCATACCGGACACCGCACATTTCAGCAAAGGCTTCCTCAAAGGCCTGAACGCGCGGCCCCTGGGCCAGCATGCCGGATTCCAGAACTTCCAGCACCGCTTGCTTTTCTTCCTCGCCGATTTGGGGTTTTGCAATGGGAATCATTCTACGGCCTCCCAGTCAGAGACAGGAATTGCAACCTGGGCACCACATCGGGGACAGCGAGCAAGAACGCGCTCTTCTTCCCTCTTCTCCTCGCGCAATCTCGCCCCGCAGGGACAGACAAAGCCATGCAGGCGTGCAGGGTTGCCGTAAACCAGTCCATATGGGGGAACATCGCGGGTGACCACGCTGCCGGCGCCAACCATCGCCCACTCACCGATCGTCACCCCGCAGCGAATCGTGGAATTGGCCCCAATAGAGGCGCCACGTTTGACCCTGGTTTCCACCAGAGTCCAATCTTCGGCGGTTTTGAGGGTTCCATCCGGATTCACCGCGCGGGGAAAGAGATCGTTGGTAAAACAGACGTGAGGGCCAATGAAGACCCCGTCCTCTATGGTCACACCGTGGTAAATGGAGACGTAGTTCTGAACCTTGACGTTATCCCCAAGCACAACACCGGCGTCAATGTATACCCCTTTGCCGATAATGCAGTTCTTCCCGATCCGTGCCTTTTCTCTGACCTGGGCATGGTGCCAGATAGAGGTACCGTCTCCGATAATTACATCCGGTGAAACCTCGGCGGTGGGATGTATCCGGATAGCCAAGAGATACCTCCTGAGTTCGTTGAACCACGGATTTCACGGATTTAAAAATCTGTTTAATCCGTGAAATCCGTGGTTTCTCATTACCACAAGCTCAGCAATCCGGGATGCCTGATTCCTCCGCGAGCCGTTCCTGCACTCTCCGGTAGACCTCAGCGGCAAACTGGTAGAACTGCCGGACATCATCCAAATTCCACACACTGCTGGGTATGAAAAGCCACGACGTGGGTCAGCATCTCGTCGTCCAGAATGCGCTCTATGGTCCTCAGGTCGGATTCAGCGGATTTTAACCACTCAATGGCGAGTTCCTTCCCCATACCAGATAACCCGCTTTCCGCATCTATTAAATCAAGTTAATTAATTTAGACCACATTTGGTGAAACCAGAAGCCTCGCGCCCCAGATATGCGGCTGTTTTCAGAACGCAATGGAGTGACGGTACTCTGGCTAAAAAGCGATAGCGGTCAGCCATCCTATATATGTGGTGCTTACCTGCCAGTTAACCACCATATATGGGAAAATCGGGGGTTAGCCTTCCTGGGGTGCGGAATGTGGGAGATAACCCCTTTTTCCCGGATTTCCTCGGCAAAGGAACCGCCCCTCTGGAAGAACATCTCGCTCATTTTCCGTGTGTGGACGATCAGGTC
>DAOUBO010000186.1:0-7783 GCA_034432695.1 Anaerolineae bacterium
CCCCGGGAACTTCGCCCCCCCCCCCCGGGCCCCGCCCCGCCGCGGCAACCGGCCCGGGCGCTCCGACCTCCGCCGTCGGAGTCCCCTGCCGGCCCTCCATGCCGTGGCCAAACCACGCCGCCAACCTCTCCAGCACCTCCTGAGCCGTCCCGGAGAGACCCCCCTCGTGGAGAACGACCGTCCAGGTCTTCGCTCCCTCACGGGCGCTCAGCGTATAGTGGAATCCATCTGGAATCGGTTCGCCGACCTCCGGCCCGCCCAGCAGGCGGACGGCCTCCACTATCCGGCGGACCTCTGCGGGGTCCACCGAAAACCGATTCACTCGCCGCTCTTTGCGGTCAATGAAGGTCGCCCGCCCATCGCCGGCAACCAGCAGTTCCTGGTCAAACCCGGCCAGCCCGCCTGTCCGGCGGACCCGCAGGGAGACACTTCCCGGCAACCCGTCCAGGACTTCCACCCCGGAGACAACCAGATAGGGCTGTCCCGTCTCCGTTTGTTCCACGCGCCCTTTCAGGCGCAGCGGGGTCTCCGTATCCAGGAACGAAGCGGGAGAGGGGCCGGCCTGGATCGCCTCTGTTCCCTGCTCGGGCACGTAGTAGATAGCCCCCGTCGGGTCGGCGACGACCTGGTCGCTCCGGGTGCGGGGCGGGCCGACGTCCGCCTCCCCCAGAAGGTCCCATCCCCGGTTGTACCCTTCCACGATGACTTCCTTTCCCACGTACCGGTCCGGATGGCCCAGGATATCCCCGATGGCCGTGACGCTCTCTGCAGGAGGCGTCATCGTCGCGCTCAGGCCGGGAGCAGGCCCACAGGCGGCAAGAAGCAACGTCAACACCAGAAGAGGAGCGGCTTTCTCCATTCCGACCTCCTGAAGAATGGGCTATTCTCCAGACGCTCCCGCGAGCCGAAGAGTTCCGTCACGGCCCCTGACGGCGCCGCAGGCAACCGCGGCGCTTACCTGTGGAACAGCGAGCCGTCCCGCAGCCGGTAGACCCGTTCCTTCCACCCGATGCCGCTGAACCGGCTCATACGCATGGAGTCCAGCATGACCAGCAGGACCAGAGCCATCGTCAGCGGGTATAGCAGGGCGATGATTCGGGGCAGGCGGAATCGTACTGCTACCGCGTACCACAGGCCGCCGTTCAGGAAGACCTGGAAGAGAGCCAGCCGCAGCGCGGGCTCTCCCATCCGTCCCTGCAGTAACCCCCATAGCAGAAGGAGGAAGGGCCAGAGGAAGAGAAAGCCGTAGAAGAGAAGCATCAGCAGGGTGGGAAGCAGGCGGTATTCCAGCGCGGCGAAGGCGCTCTTCGCCAGCCCGTGCCAGGTCTCCCAGAACCCCCGATAAAAGTGGACGTCCAGGTGCTCCGACCCATCCAGCAGGAGAACTTGCCCCCCATATTTCCGCACCCGGCGAGCCAGGACGACGTCCTCGGCGATCTCGCCCCGTACCGCCTCGTGCCCGCCGATGCGCTCGTAGGTCTCCCGGCGGAAAAGCATAAAGGTCCCGATAGCCATCGTCAGGAAGGGGATCCGCAGGCGCGTGCCCAGGGCCAGCGGGAAGCAGCCCATCACCCCGAAGGGAATGATGGGGAGCAGGAGCGCCTCCCCGAAGGTGTGGGTGACCGCGCGGGGGATCAGAGTGACCAGGTCGGCCCGGTTCTGCTTTGCCGCGGTCAGCGCCCACGCCACTGATTGGGGATGGTGTTCCGTATCCGCATCGGTGAAAAGGAGCCACTCGCCGCGCGCGTGCTGGGCCAGTTGGTGGCAGGCGAAGTTCTTCCCCATCCAGCCCTGAGGGAGCGGCTGACCGTGCAGCAGCCGGACGCGGGGGTCCCGACGGGCAATCTCCGCGACGATCTCCGCCGTCTCGTCGGTGGAGTTATCGTCCAGAACCAGAATTTCCAGCAGCGGGTAATCCTGGGCCAGGAGCGACTCCAGACAGCGGCGGATGTTGCGGGCTTCGTTGCGGGCCGGGACCAGGACCGAGACCCACTCCAGCCCCGTGGGGTTCACCCGGGAAGGCGTCGCTCTGCCGACCATACGAAAGTTCGCGATGAGGTTCAACCCCACTACCAGCAGGACGACGGTCAGGACGACCTGGTAGTGGATGAGGTCCAGGCGGAGCGGGTTCATGGATGCATCACCGGCCGCTCGGGAGATTCCTCGTCCTCCCGGTAGAAACCGGGGCGTCCTTCTTTCCACGGGTCACGGGCCCAGACCTCCCGCTCGTGGGGCAGGTCCAGGATTTTCTTTACCGCCAGGGTCAGGAAAATGCAGAGGGTGTAGGGAACCGACCAGAGCGGGGCGCCGAAGACTGGCGGGAGAAGGATGACAGCGGGGACCCCGAAGTTCAGCGTTTTGTTGAGATCGCGGGTGAGCAGGTAGAGGAGACCGATCCAGACCCCGGCGGCGAGGGTGGAAAGGGGATAGAGGGCCAGCAGGAAGCCCATCGTCGCGCCGACCCCTTTGCCGCCCCGGAAGCCCAGGAAGGGGGAGAAGTTGTGGCCTAAGGGTGTGACGAAGCCGCAGACCAGGACTGCCGTCGGGGAGGCTCCGAGCCAGCGGGCCAGCAGACAGGCCAGGGCGCCCTTGCCGATGTCCAGCACACCGGCGAGCACGCCCCACTTTGGCCCCACCACGTGGTAGACGTTGCGGGCGCCCACGTTCCCTTCCCCGTGCTCATAGATGTTGATCCCCGCCTTCCAGCGGGCAACAAGGTAAGAGAACGGGATCGCACCCAGGAGATAGGCCAGGATCACCGCAGCCAGGTCGGAATAAGAGATGCAGATCATAAGTCCACCTCCCGAGCCCATCTGGACTTTGGATAAACCACCGGGATGTAAGCCGAAATTCATTTCGGCCCACAGGCCACCCATATGGACGTAAGCCGAAATTCATTTCGGCCTACGGGCCACCCATACGTATGGACACCGGCAAATGGACAAAGCCCACATATGTAGCCACAGGTAAGGCGCTCCCCTGGCCTTTTCAGTTTGTCCAAGGTCCAGAGTCTATGGGTTATGGAAATTATAGCACAACCTCCCGTACATAGAAACACCGGGGAGGCTTTCCGGGTGTGGTGTGGAACGCGAAAGACGCGGTGTTCCTGGCGCCCTTTGCGGTTTCAGGATAGCCCCGGTCAAGCGCGCAGGTGGAAAAGCCACCCGGCGGTGTAGCGCAAGATTGATCTTGCATTAGAGGATGAGCGGGGTCCCAACCACCCAGCGGGTGATTCACATCTTGCGCGACACCGCTACCGGAGGACGCACGGTCAAACGGCCAGACGACTACCTGAACCTCTGGATTTGAGGTATAATGAGGATATATCCGTCTGTACGGAGATGCCTATGAGCCGTTCATCGGGTTCGCCTCCGTTTCCCCCAGCGCTGGCCCTGGCCATCGGAGTACTGGCGGCTTCCACGGCCTCTCCAGTGATCCGTCTGGCCCAGGCAGAGGTGCACTCGCTGGCTATCGCGGCCTGGAGATTGACCCTCGCTTCGCTTATCCTGACCCCCGTGACGCTGGCAACCCGTCGGGAAGAACTGCGGGCCCTGAGCCGGCAGGACTGGCTGCTGATGGCCGGTTCGGGCGTCCTGCTGGCGATCCACTTCGCTACCTGGATTTCCTCTCTGGCCTACACCTCGGTCGCGGCCTCGGTGGTTCTGGTCAGCACCAGCCCGCTCTTTGTCGGCCTGGGCTCCTATCTTCTGCTGAAAGAACGGCTGACCCGCCCCCTGGTGGTCGGGCTGATCGTGGCGACTGTGGGTTCCATCATCATCGGTCTGGATGGGTGGGGGGAGGGGACCCACCGGATGACGGGAGACCTGCTGGCCCTTGCCGGCGCGCTGTCCGTCGCCGGGTACTTTCTGGTGGGGCGTCGGCTGCGGGCCCGCCTCTCCCTGCTGGCCTACGTCCTGCCCGTCTACACCGTGGCGGCGATCACCCTGATGGCCGTGGCTGCGGCCGCCCGTGTGCCTCTGATCGGGTACCCCCTCATCAACTGGCTCTGGCTGCTGCTGCTGGCCCTGGGGCCGCAAATCACGGGCCACTCCTCGCTGAACTGGGCGCTGCGGCACCTGCCCGCGACCTACGTCACCCTGGCCGTTCTGGGCGAGCCCATTGGCTCCAGCATCCTGGCCTGGATCATCCTGGGCGAGATTCCCAGCACGATGACCCTCATCGGCGGCGCGCTGGTTCTGATCGGGATCGGGATGGCCAGCCGGGAGTAATCCCGGCAGCAGCCACCACCGCCTGAAACATATGCGCGGCGAGGCCCCCCGAAACAGGGTTTGGGTACCGATGCTGGCATTAGCACCGGTGGGGCAGGGGGTGGGATAGGCCTTCAGTCGGCCTGCGCCGACCCCCCGTAGCGCAAAACTCATTTTGCGAGCGCTACGGGCTGATTTCCCATCTTCGCCGCCCCCTCGTAGCACAAAATCCATTTTGCCCGTGGAGCGCAAAATTCATTTTGCGCGGGGCAAGATAAATCTTGCGCTACGGGGCGATCTCCCGTCGGCGCCCGGGGCGATGGGAAGTGGGAAGCGCTCATGCGAGCCTTCGGCGTGGCCTTTCAGACGGCACCCGGGGCGGCAAAGCCGCCCGCCTACCCCTTTCCCACGATGCGCCGCGCATGCCGTTTGGCTCTCTTCCCCACTCGTGCTAAAATGGAAACGTCCAGCAGCGCAGACGCCCTGCGCTTCCGCTGCGAGCAACTATGGATCGGGCGGGTATGAGAGACCTCCTGCAGGATGTCCGCGAGTTTATCCAGCACCATCGCCTGTTGACGACAGGAGACCGGGTTGTGGTCGGCGTCTCCGGCGGGCCGGACTCTCTCTGCCTTCTCCACCTGCTGCTCCGGTTACGGGAGGAATATGACCTGTATCTGCACGTTGCTCATCTCCACCACGGCGCCCGCGGCGAGGACGCGGACGCCGACGCGGCCTTCGTCGCCGACCTGGCGCAAACGTGGGGGCTTCCAGCCACCGTGGAGCGGGTGGACGTGCCCGCCGTGGCCCGCGCCCAAAAACTGGCCTTTGAGGAGGCGGCCCGACGGGTCCGCTACGGCTTCCTGGCCCACGTCGCCGATCGGGTGGGTGCGGCGAAAGTCGCCGTCGGCCACAACGCCGACGACCAGGCGGAAACCGTCCTGATGCACTTCCTGCGCGGCGCAGGGCTCGCAGGACTCCGGGGGATGCGCCCCGCCACGCCGCTTTCGGAGTACCGTCTCCTGGAGCGGGATTCCCCCTTCCCCCTTCCCGCCGTCCTTCCGATCGTGATCCGCCCGCTTCTGGCGACGCCGCGGGAGCGGATTGAGGCCTACTGCGCCGAACACGGCCTCCAGCCCCGGTTTGACCGTTCCAACCTGAACACAACCTACTTCCGCAATCGCCTCCGCCACGAACTGCTCCCGCTTCTGGAGACGTACAACCCCAACATCCGGCGCCGTCTCCTGCACACTGCGGAGGTCGTCGCCGCGGACTACGAACTCCTGACCCAACTGCGGGACCGGGCCTGGCGGGAAGTTGTCCGGAAGGAAACGCAGGAGGCGATTTTCCTGGACCGGGCCGCCTGGATAGCGCAGCCCCTCTCCCTCCGGCGGGCCCTGGTCCGGGAGGCCGCCTACCGGCTCCGCCCCTTCCTGCGGGATGTGGATTTCGTCCACGTGGAGAACGCGGTCCGGGTCGCGGCGGAGGGGGAGACCGGCGCTCGTGCGACCCTGCCGGGAGGGCTCTCGCTGCTGGTGGCCTACGACACGCTTATCGTCGCCGACGCATCCTACTGGCCCCCGCCGGAGGGACCGTCACTCCCGCCAGGGACAACGCTTCCCGTCGCCGTGCCGGGAGAGACCCCCCTGCCGGACGGCGTTTGGCGACTGGAGGTCACCTTCCCCGACGAGTGGCCTCCGGAGGCCGTGGAGGCCAACCCCGACCGGTGGACGGCGTGGATGGACGCAGCAGCCCTTCGCCCCCCCGTCGTCCTGCGCACCCGCAGGCCGGGAGATCGGTTCCGCCCCCACGGGCTCGGCGGCCACGCGCCCCCCCTCTCGGAGTGGATGGTCAACGCCAAAATCCCCCGCGCCCGACGGGATACGCTCCCCCTGCTGGTCGCCGGAGACGGCGAAATCCTCTGGGTCTGCGGGTGGCGGGTCTCCGAAACAGCCCTCGTCCGGCCCTCCACCCGCCGCGTCGCCCGCCTGCAGTTCCGGCGGGGCGCAGAAGGGCGCGAATAAACACGGATTCCCGCTGCTCGGGAGGCCCTATGGAACCCCAAACTTCCCTGCGCATCACTGCCCGTACGTTCCTTCAATCCCTGGCCATCCTGCTGGTCCTGATGGTCGCCGCGGGCGTCCTGACCCGCGTCCTCCCGGCCAGTTCCTACGACCGCGTTCCGGTGGACGGCCGCGAGGTTGTGGACCCCACCTCCTACCGAACGGTCCCCCGGCCCGACTATCCCGTCTGGCGGTGGTTCACGGCCCCCATAGAAGTCCTGGCCGCGCCGGGCAACCTGACGCTCATCGTCATCATCCTGTTCATCCTCTTCATCGGCGGCGCTTTCGCCGTTCTGGAGCAGTGCGGCATCGTCCGGGCCGCCATCGGCCGCATCGTCCGGCGGTTCGGCTTCCGGAAATATCTGCTTCTGCTGGTGATTTCCCTCTTCTTTATGGCTCTGGGAGCCTTCTTTGGCATCTTTGAGGAAGTGGTCCCGCTGGTGCCGGTGATGATCCTGCTCTCCCGATCCCTGGGCTGGGACGTCCTGGTCGGCCTGGGGATGTCGGTTCTGGCGACCAACCTGGGCTTCTCCGCGGCGATCACCAACCCCTTCACCATCGGCGTCGCTCAGGGACTGGCCGGGCTCCCCCTCTTCTCCGGCTGGTGGCTGCGCGTTCCCGCCTTCGTCGTCATCTACCTCATCTTCGCCGCTTTCCTCACCGCCTACGCCCGAAAGATGGAGCACGCGTCGGCCTCTCCAGCAGAACCCTCCGCCCTCCGGACCAGGCAGGGTGAGGAGCCGCCGCACATCGGGCGGGCGCTGGCCTGGTTCGGCGCGCTGGGCCTGGTGATCCTGGCCGTCCTCCTGGTCGGCCCTTTCGTCCCCGCGCTCTCCGACTACACCCTCCCCCTCGTCGGTCTGCTGTTCCTGATCGCCGGAGTCGGGGCAGGCCTGCTTTCGGGAGCGGGCCGGCGGGCCGTCTGGCGGGCCCTGCTGGACGGGTGGAAGGGCATCGCGGCCAGCGTCCCGTTGATCCTGATGGCCGCCAGTGTCCGGCACATCGTCGTCCAGGGCGGCGTTCTGGATACCCTCCTCCATCTGGCCTCTCAGCCCTTCTATGGAGCCGGTCCCTTCGTCTCTGTCCTGGCCATGCTGGGCCTGACGCTGCTCCTGGAGTTCTTCGTCCCCTCCGGCTCCCGGAAAGCTTTCCGGCTGATGCCCATTCTCCTGCCCCTGGGCGAACTCCTGGGCGTCACCCGCCAGACGGTCGTCCTGGCCTACTGCTTCGGGGACGGCTTCTCCAACCTGATGTACCCCACCAACCCCGTCCTGCTTATCTCCCTGGGCCTGGCTTCTATCGGCTATCCCCGCTGGCTGCGGTGGTCTCTGCCGCTGTGGGCCGGCGTCTTCCTGGCGGCCGTGGCGTTCCTGGGCCTCGCCGTGCTCATCGGCTACGGGCCGTTTTAAGGGCCAGAGAAGATGCCTGCTCTTCTCCGCCGACTGCTGATATTCGTTCTTCTGACTACGCTGCTGCTGGCCGGGGTGGCGGGCGCGCGGCTCCCTTCGCCCGCCT
>DAOUBO010000187.1:0-5844 GCA_034432695.1 Anaerolineae bacterium
TTCGCTTCACCAAAGAGGCCTCCATGGCCAAACTTTTCGCGACCGAGGTCTCCGAACGGGTCTGCTGGCGGGCCAGCCACGCGGGTGATCCAGCGCTCCAGAGGCCGTCGCTGGGCCTCCATGGCCCGACGCTCGGCCCGCCGCCGCTCCACCTCGGCCAGGATTTCCTCCACCGTCGGTTCGGAACGATCTTCCATCGCGTTCGCTCCGGGCAATGTGCCCGGTATTATACCACATTTCACCCCAATTTACGGAGGCCGCCATGGACTTTGAACTCTCCGAAGAACACCGCTTAATCCAGCGAACGGTGCGGGAGTTCGCCGAGAAGGAGATCGCCCCGCGCGCGATAGAGATAGACGAGAAGGACGAGTTCCCCGAGGATCTCTTCCGCCGAATGGGAGAACTGGGCATCCTGGGGCTTCCCTTCCCGGAGGAGTACGGGGGGTCTGGCGGGGACTACCTGGCGCTGGTCCTGGCGCTGGAGGAGATCGCGCGGGTCTCCGGCACGATGGCCATCATCCTGGACGCCCATACCTCCCTGTGTTGTGAGCCCATTTATCTGTTCGGGACCGAGGAACAGAAGCGCAGGTACCTGGCCCCGCTGGCACGGGGCGAGAAAATCGGCGCCTTCGGTCTGACGGAGCCCCACGCTGGATCGGACGCAGCCGCCATCCGGACCCGCGCGGTCCGGGAGGGGGACTGCTGGGTCCTGAACGGCCAGAAATGCTACATCACCAACGGGGCCGTCGCGGACGTCGTCGTTGTAGCTGCGAAAACCAACCCGGAGGCCGGGAGTCGGGGGATTTCCTCCTTCATCGTGGAGAAGGGAACGCCCGGCTTCCAGATCGGTCGTAACGAGAAAAAGATGGGGCTGAGGGGCTCCGTCACCTCGGAGTTGTTCTTTGAGGACTGCCGCATCCCGGCGGAGAACCTGCTGGGGAAGGAGAACGAGGGCTTTAAACAGTTCCTGACCACGCTGGACGCGGGCCGGGTGGCTATTGCAGCGATGGCGCTGGGGCTGGCGCAGGGCGCCTTTGAGCGGGCCGTCGCCTACGCCAGGCAGCGGGTCCAGTTCGGCCAGCCTATCGCGAATTTCCAGGCCATTCAATGGATGATCGCCGATATGGCGACGGAGATAGACGCGGCCCGCCTGATGGTCCACCGGGCCGCCTGGCTGCGCACGAAGGGAGTTCGCTTCACCAAAGAGGCCTCCATGGCCAAACTTTTCGCGACCGAGGTCTCCGAACGGGTCTGCTGGCGGGCCATCCAGATTCACGGCGGCTACGGCTACATCCAGGACTACGAAGTAGAGCGGATGTACCGGGACCAGCGGCTCTGCGCGATCGGTGAGGGAACCAACGAGATCCAGCGGCTGGTCATCGCCCGCCACGTTTTAAAGGGCTGACGCCCTCAATCGTGAACATTGACCAGAGTGCCAACCTCCGCCCAATTGAAGAGCCATTCGGCATCGGAAGTGGGGAGGTTCACACAGCCATGGCTCATCGGGCGACCGAAGTTGTTGTGCCAGTACGTGCCATGGAGCGCATACCCGCCGTAGAAGTACATCACGTAGGGAACGTCGGGCAAATAGTATCCAGGGCCAGACATATCGTCGTAGCGAAGTTTGGCCCAGATGCGAAACTGGCCCTTCGGGGTCGGCGTTCGGGGCAGGCCGGTTGAGACAACGACTACCCGCACAGGGACATTTCCTTCGTAAGCGGTCAGCACCTGGCGGGTGAGGTCCACATCTATCCATTTGGCCTCCCCTTCCGGCGGTACGGCAACAGGGAGCGGCACAGGCGTGGGCGTCGGTGGGCGGGGAGTTGGGCTGGGAGGAGGAGTCGGAGTCGGCGTTGCGGTGGGGGTGAGGCTGGGGGTAGGAGTCGGGGTCGGAGTCGGCGTTGCCGTGGGGGTGGGAGTAGGCGTCGGCGTCGGGGTGGGCATTTCCGTCGCCGTGGGGGAGGGCGTCGGAGAACTCTGCCACAGCACAGCAAGCCCAACCGGAGCGCCGCCGAGAACGGAAAGGACCAGAACAACCGCAATGGCCAGGCCCAGCAGGGGATACCCCCAGCGAGCACGGGAGGAGACACCGGAAAGTTTAGAGGGAGCAGGTACCCCGATAGGTACGCTTTTCGGAGAGGCTGGTTCTCCGCTTCCCTGCAAACGCTGCCGGGCCCAGCGCAGGGCTGCCAGAGCCCGTGGACTCTCAGGATTTGCCTCCAGCGCCCGGGCAATGTAGGCCAGCGATGCGCGGGGGTCATCGGCGAGATACGCCAACCAGAGAAGGGCAATCTCATCGGTGGGATTCTCCGAAAGCACCGCGCGAAAGGCCGCACGGGCCTCCCCTTTCCGTCCCGCACGGGCTGCCGCGATCCCTTTCCGGAGATGCTCTTCCCTGGGCATATTCCCTCCGGGAAAATTGTATCCCCGCTTTCAGGATTCCGCCTGTCATCCAGCGGCGGTAAACCTGTGGACACCCCCTCTGTTTCTGTGGATAAGTCGCCAGAACCGTGGATGGAGCGCGCTCCGGAGGAGCCCGGCCGATCTCCTTATCTCACCCGCGCCCATTTTTCCCATGGAGTGGTCCAGAGTTGTCCACAACTTTCTCTACACCCATCGGGAGCCCTGGCCCTGCATACCTGTAGTTATCCATGCTGGCCACCCCCATATCTGGGAGCCAGACCTCTTCTATCCACAGAAAACTTCCCCACTACTCCTATGACTACTTGCTTCTGCATAACAGGGAATCTTCGGTAAGAAGAGACAAGATGGCTAACTCTTCGTCCAAAAGTGAAGGTGCTTTGGAGTGGCGACAAAAATGGTATCTGGTGTTCTTTTCCCTTCCCTGGCCTCTGGTGGTGCAGGTTTCATCTTGTGGCGGGCAAGATAAATCTTACGCTACGGCAAGATCCTGCTTTCCGCATCTTCTCAATCGGGCTGATGGATTTTTGCGGAGAGGGATAGGGACTGGACTTTGGACAAACTGAAAGGGCCAGGGAGAGCGCCTTGCCCATGCTACATATGTGGGCTTTATCCATTTGCCGATGCCCATATATAGGGGTGGCCTGTAGGCCGAAATGAAATTTCGGCTTATATCCCGGCGGTTTATCCAAATATGGGTGGCCTGTAGGCCGAAATGAAATTTCGGCTTACATCCCGGTGGTTTATCCAAAGTCCAGCATTTTACGAAAGAGGCAAGATAATCTTGCGCTGCGGGCTAATTGCCCATTGGCGACCAGGGCAGCGGGAATTGGAAGTGTCACCAACTATGAACCATCCCAAAAGGGATGGTCGGAAACCATCCCGACCCTACAGGTTGCTTCAGTTTATCCCAGGTTCAAGGATAGACTGGGGGTATAGTACCAGCGGCTCTTGCACGCCTCTCCCCCGTTACTGAACTGTAACAGAAGCGCAATACCGTTCCGGGCAAACTGATGTATAAAATAGCATAGAAAGGTTGTTTTGACAATGGCGCAGGCGAAAGGAGGGGCCTATGAATCGGATAACGCTTTCTAAACCCGCCACAGCGGGTCTGGCGGGCATCTTATGGCTCCTGCTCTGTTTTCTGGCCCTGGGGCCGCCCCTGGGGCCACCGGCCGCCGCCGGCCCTCCACCTCTCTCCTCCCCGAACGCCGCCGCAGGCATCACCATCACCAAATTCGCCCCTGCCACCCTCTACCAGAACTGGCCCAACCCTATCCGCATCCCCTATACCCTGACCCTCCAGAACCCCCAGAACCGCACCATCGCCGCCGGAGCGACCGTCACCGATGACCTCCCGGACGGTGGCGCGCTGGAAAGCGGGACCACCGGCCCCGACTGGGCCGTCAGCCTGGTGGCAGGCCGCACGGCGGTTACCTACACGTCCCATCGCACCCTCTCGGACACCCTCTCCCTCATCGGGACGTACAATGCCCTCTTCGCTCCGCCCCTTCGGGACCGCACGCCCATCGTCAATGCCGCCTACTGTTTCAGCGGGACGGTGGACGGGACGCCGCGCATCTTCTGTGAGACGTCGCCGGTCACCACCCTCATCCGGGCGCCGGATTTCGGCCTGGCGGTGGAGACGACCGCGCCGGTCTGCGCGGGCGGGCGGGTCACCTGCACCCTCGCCGTCACCAACCCCGGCGGCGTGGCGACGAGCGTCCCCTTCACCCTGACCGGCGGGATGCCCCCCGCGCTGGCGGTGGCCCCGGAGACGGTCTCCGACGGCGGCACATGGGTCTCCCCGACGGTCACCTGGACGGTCCCGACGGTCCTGGCGGCCTCCGGCGGGAACGTCATCACCCGTACCTTCGCCGCTACCGTCGCGCCGGGGGCCCCTGCGGGCACCCGGTTGACCACCACCTATCGGTTCGCCAGCCCGGAGGTCCTGCCCAGCGTGCCCCTCTGGGAGCACGGCCTCACGGTCGTCCGCACCACGGCGGCCTTCACCCACACCGCCCCCGTCTGCCACGGCCGCCTGGTGGGATTCTATAACCTCAGCCAGAACGCGACCGCGTACCAGTGGAACTTCGGCGACGGGTCGCCGGTCGTCACCGAGACCAGCCCGACCCACCTCTACGCCGGCCCCGGCACCTACACCGCCATCCTGACCGCCACCGGCCCCTGCGGCACCGACGCGGCCACCGGCACGGTAACCGTCCACCCGCTCCCCTCGCCGAACCTTCTCATCGTCCCCAGCCCGACGCAGGTGGGCGTTTCCACCGTGCTCTGGGACACCGGCAGCGGCGGGCAGACGTGGCTCTGGGATTTTGGGGACGGCCTCACGGCCCAGACCACCGTCCCCTCCACCACCCACGTCTACACCCGCACGGGCGGCGTGGTGGCCAGCGTGACCGCGGTCGCCGCCACCGGCTGCATGAGCACATCCTTCCGCGCGCTGACGGTGGAGCCGGGCCCGCCCTGCGCGGTGGCGCTGACGGCCCCGCCGATGGCGCGGGTCGGCGTCCCCGTGGAGGCCCGCGCGGCCGTCGGCGACTGCTTCGGGAACCCGGTGCGGAACGGGACGGTGGTCACCTTCGCGGCCAGCGCGCCCGCCACGGTCGCGCCGATTACCGACACGACCCGGGGCGGCGTGGCCCAGACATCTGTTTCCTCCACCGTTGCCGGGACGGCCACCGTAACGGCCACCGCCGACTCCGTCTCCGGCACCGCGACGGTCCGCTTCATCACCGTTGGGCCGGTCTATCTGCCCGTGGTGATGCGGTCGTTCCCGCCTGCGTCGTTCTGCGCGCCCCAGCGGGTCGCCACGCTGGACGCCGGGCCGTACCCCTCCGCTGTGGCGATAGACCCGGCGGGCCATCGGGCCTTCGTCGCCCATCAGCAGGGCGTGCGGGTGATGGATACCGTCCACCACGCCGTCATCACCGACGTCCGCTCCGTGCCCTACGCCTTCGGCATCGCCTACGACCCGGAGCACAACCGTATCTGGGTGGCGACGCGGGACGCCACTCCGGGGCGCGTGCGGGTGCTGGATGGGAACACCTACGCGCTGTTGAAGACCCTGCCAGCAGGCGACGGCGTACACGCTGTCGCCTACAACCCGAACACCGACCGCGTGTACGTCAGCAACTTCGGCAGCGGGACGGTGAGCGTCTACGATGCGGTCAACCTGACGTCCATCACCACCCTGACCGGCTTTGGCGAACCGGCGCACATCGCCGTCAACATCGCCACGAACAAAATCTACGTGGCGGACCACGGGACTTTCAGGGGCGTGGCGGTCATCAACGGCGCCACCCACGCCTGGCACTACATCCAGTCCACCAACCCGGCGCTGGTCCTGCTGGACGCCTACGGTGTGGCGGTGGACGCGACGCGCAACCGGGTCTACGCCACCGG